>CAYPDO010000692.1:0-2786 GCA_964409495.1 uncultured Bordetella sp. | reverse complement strand
CGGCCACCTCGTTGATCGGCCGGTAGCCGGAGGTCATCAGGTCGAGCGCACGTGAGCGGCGGCCCTCGTCGAGCAGCTGGCGGTAGCTCAGGCCTTGCTGCGCCAGCTGGCGGCGCAGCGTGCGCTCGCTGAGGTTCAGCGAGGCGGCCACCTGGGCCAGATCGGGCGTGCCGGGCAGGCTGCGGCGGATGACGCGTGCCACCGTGAAGCCCAGCGCCGACATCGAATCGAAGCGCGCCGCCTCGCGGTCCAGCAGTTGCGCCGCCAGGCGGCCGGCCATGGCATTGGCCCAGGGCAGCGGCCAGGCCAGCACATCACGGGCGGTGAGCAGCGCGTTGTCGAGGCAGCCGTAGACGACCGGGCAGCCGAAGTAGCCCGCATGTTCGGCCGGCCTGTGCGGCGCCGGGTGCACGAAGCGCACCTCCAGCGGCGCGTAGTTCGACAAGGTGACCTGGCGCCGCAGCTGCACCACCGCCGAGAAGGTGAGCTCCACCAGGAACCGCTGCAGGTCCTGATCGCCCGGATAGGGCTCGACCACCAGCTGGTGCCCGGCGGCCACCGCCTGCTCGCGCACCGCCAGCAGGTAGCCCGCGCTCTGCGCGAAACGCACCGCCAGGCTGATGGCGGCGCCCAGCGTGGGGGCGGCCAGCAGGCCGAGCGCCAGCGCGCCACGCTCGGTGATCCTGGCGCGCTGGCCCAGCTCGATGCCACGGCCGGCGATCGGCAGGCGCAGCAGCGCGCGGCGCACCACCGTGATGGCCTCTTGATGCGAGATCACAGTGCCGGGCAGCTCGAAGTCGCCGGCGTCGATCTCCAGGCCGCGGAACAGCACCTCCGTGCCGAGCCCGTGGCGCGCCGCCTCGGCCAGGATGGGCAGCAGGAACAGCGGCGCCACCAGGGACGGCGCGGCCCGGCGTGCGGGCGGAACGGGTGTGGTCACGGGGGCGTCATGGGTGGCCGGGTGCAGGCCTCGGGCTGCTCGGGCAGGGGCCAGCCTGCGCGGCGCGGCAGGCGGCGTCGGTGCGCCGGCGTACATGGGGCCCGTCGGCGATCGGGCCGTTGGGCCTGTGGGGCGCTGGTGGACATGCGTGGGGCTGCTGTGGTCGATGCTGACAGCGGGGCGCGCGCCCGCCGCCGCGCGCAGGTGGCCGGCGCGGCCAGACACCCGACCCATTCGGCCAATCGGCGCGCGCGGGCCGCGCCGGGCGCCGCCGGGCCTTGGCTGGTCGGCGGCCCGGCCGATAGCCCTGGTGACTGGCATCGACAGCGCCAGGCATGCGGTCCGGCCCCGGCTCACCCGCTTTTGTTCCAAGGATTCCAACCCATGCACTCGATTCGAAACCTCGGCATCAGCGGCCGGCTCTACCTGATGTCGGCGGTGCTGATCACGGCCCTCGGCGCGCTGGTGGTCACCGGCTGGATCCAGCTGCTGCAGGTGCGCGAGCTGGCCCGCGTGGCGGGCCGCCAGAAGGTGCACCAGCTCGAACTGATCGGCAGCACCGAGCTGCAGGTGACGCAGGTGCTGTCTGACCTGCGCCAGGCCCTGCTGACCAACCGCCCCGAAGAGATCGAGCCCATCCACCAGGACATCCAGGCCAAGCGGGCGCAGATTGCCAGCAACGATGCCGCGTTCCTGAAGGAGATCGACACCGAGGCGGGGCGCGAGGCCTTCAGGCGCGACTGGCTGCAGCTGCAGGCCACTGTGTGGCCGGTGGCCGAGGCCAACATCGCGCTGCTCAAGCAGGGCCAGGCCGGGCAGGCGCAGGCCATGCTGACCGGCACCACCCTGCCCGCCTACGCCAGGATGCAGCAATGGCTGGTGCAGGCACGCAGTGCAGAGGCCAAGGAGCTGAGCGCGGATGTCGATGCCATCGGCGCTGCCGCTGACACCGTCCGCGTCACGCTGGCGGTGCTGGTGGCCGCCGTGGCGGTGGGGCTGCTGGCCTCGTCAGCCCTGATCGCGCGGCTGCTGCGCCGGCGCGTGCAGGCCTCGCGGCTGGTGGCCGACCGGGTGCGCGAGGGCGACTTCACGCTGCAGGTGATGGATCCGGCGCAAGACGAGTTCAGCCCGCTGCTGCAGGCGCTGGCCGACATGCAGGCGTCCTTGACCGGCGTGGTGGGCATGGTGCGCACCAATGCCGACGCGGTGGCCACGGCCAGCACCCAGATCGCCCAGGGCAACCTCGACCTGAGCCAGCGCACCGAGCAGCAGGCCAGCAGCCTGGAGGAGACGGCAGCCTCGATGGAGCAGCTGGGCGCCACCGTGCGCCAGACGGCCGAGCATGCGCAGCAGGCCGATCAGCTGGCCCGCGGCGCCTCCGATGTGGCCAGCCAGGGCGGCGCCGTGGTGGGCCAGGTGGTCGACACGATGCGGGGCATCAACACCTCGTCGCGCCGCATTGCCGACATCATCGGCGTGATCGACGGCATCGCCTTCCAGACCAACATCCTGGCCTTGAATGCGGCAGTGGAGGCCGCGCGTGCCGGCGAGCAGGGCCGCGGTTTTGCCGTGGTGGCCACCGAGGTGCGCAGCCTGGCGCAGCGCTCGGCCGAGGCGGCCAAGGAGATCAAGACGCTGATCTCCGACAGCGTGGCGCGCGTGGAGCAAGGCACCCGGCTGGTGGACCAGGCCGGCCTGACGATGGGCGACATCGTGGGCGCCATCGCGCGCGTGGCGCAGATCATCGGCGAGATCAGCACCGCCAGCAGCGACCAGAGCGCGGGTGTGGGCCAGGTCGGCGAGGCCGTAGCCCAGATGGACCGTGCGACGCAGCAGAACGCCGCGC
>CAYPDO010000691.1:0-2789 GCA_964409495.1 uncultured Bordetella sp. | reverse complement strand
CGCCCGCGCGACTGGGCCAACGAGGTGCCCGCGGCTTGAGCCAGCGCCGCCGCATCGGCCTGCTGGGAGGCAGTTTCGATCCGCCGCACCTGGCCCACCGCGCGCTGGGCGAGGCCGCGCGCGCGCAGCTGGGGCTGGACGAGCTGCGCTGGCTGCCCGCCGGCGCGCCCTGGCAGAAGGCCGGCCGCGTGATGGCCGCGCCGGCCCACCGTGCCGCGATGCTGGCCGCGCTGCTGGCCGACGACAGCGCGAGCGTGATCGACGAACGCGAGCTGCACCGCGACGGCCCCACCTACACCATCGACACCGTGCGCGCGCTGCAGGCCGAGTGGCCCGATGCCGAGTGGTTCCTGATCCTCGGCCAGGACCAGTACGCCCGCTTCGACACCTGGCGCAGCTGGCCCGAGCTGCTGCAGCGCCTGAGCCTGGCGGTGGCGCCGCGTGAGGGCCGGGCGCCGCAGCCGCCGGCCGCTCTGGCGGCGGTGCCGCACCGCTGCGTGTCGCTGCAGCTGCCGGCCATGGCCATCTCGGCCAGCGCCGTGCGCGCGCGCCTGGCCGCCGGCCTGCCGGTGGCCGATCTGGTGGGCGCCAGCGTGGCAGGCTATATTGACCAACACCGGCCCTATCCCGGGCCGACAACCAGGGCTGAAGCCGCCGCGGCGGCAAACACAAGCCCAGACAGGCACTGAATGGACATTCGCAAGCTGCAACGCGCCATCGTCGACGGTCTCGAAGACGTCAAGGCGCAGGACATCGTGGTGTTCAACACCGAACACCTGTCGCCGCTGTTCGAGCGCGTGATCATTGCCTCAGGCACCAGCAACCGCCAGACCAAGGCGCTGGCAGCCAGCGTGCGCGACGCGGTCAAGAGCGGCGGCATGGCGATCGTGGCCACCGAGGGCGAGGACAACGGCGAATGGATCATCGTCGACTGCGGCGCTGCCGTGGTGCATGTGATGCAGCCGGCCATCCGCGAGTACTACCGCCTGGAGGAGATCTGGGGCGGCAAGACGGTGAAGATGAAGGTCGGCACGCAGGCCAAGGGCCTGGTGAAGGCCTCCGAGCCCGACGAGGCGCCCGAGGCGACGCCTGCCCGACGCGCGCCGGGGCGCAAGGCCGCGGCCGGCAGCGGAACCAGGCCTGCGGCCAAGGTGGCGACCAAGAAGGTGCCTGCCAAGAAGGCGCCGGCCAAGACCGGCGCCGCGACAGCCACCGCGGCCGCCGCGGCGCGCAAGAAGGCCAGCGTGCAGCGTGAGATCAACCGCACGCCGGCCGCCGAGACCGTGGTGGTCAAGCGCAGCTCGGCCAAGAAGGTGGCGGCCAAGACCGCGCCCGCGCGCAAGGCGGCGGCCCGGCCGGCCCCGGCGCGCAAGGCTGCCAAGCCGCGCGGCTGAGCGCCGCGTGCGCGCAGCCTGCTGACCGAGACACCAGGGCCGCGCCGCGATGCGCCTGCTGCTGGCGGCCGTGGGCCACAAGCCCCCGGCCTGGGCCGAAACGGCCTATGAGGACTATGCCAAGCGCTTTCCGCCCGAGCTGCGGCTCGAGCTGAAGGCCGTGAAGGCCGAGCCGCGCACCAGCGGCAAGACCGCGGCGCAGATGATGGCCGCCGAAGCCCAGCGCCTGGAGGCCGCCCTGCCCAGGGGCGCGCGCCGCGTGATCCTTGACGAACACGGCACGCGCCACACCACGGTGGCGCTGGCCGGGCGCCTGCGCGCCTGGATGGCCGAGGGGCGCGATGTGGCCCTGCTGGTGGGCGGCCCCGACGGGCTGGACCCGGCGCTCAAGGCCAGTGCCGACGAGACCTTGCGCATCTCCGACCTGACGCTGCCCCATGCCATGGTGCGCGTGCTGCTGGCCGAGGCGCTGTACCGTGCCTGGAGCGTCACCACCGGCCACCCCTATCACCGTGAATGAGCGTTCGATGTCCGTGCCCGATGTCATCTACCTCGCCTCGCAAAGCCCGCGCCGCCGCCAGCTGCTCGACCAGCTGGGCGTCCGGCACGAGCTGCTGCTGGCCGATGCCGACGAGGACGCCGAGGCGCTGGAAGCGGTGCTGCCTGGCGAGGCGCCCGCCGCCTATGTGCAGCGCGTCACCGCGCTGAAGCTGAAGGCCGCGCAGGCGCGCGCGCGGCGCCGCGGCCTGCCGCCGGCGCCCATCCTGTGCGCCGACACCACGGTGGCGCTGGGCCGGCGCATCCTGGGCAAGCCGGCCGATGCGGCCGAGGCCGCGGCCATGCTGAGCGCCTTGTCGGGGCGCGTGCACAAGGTGCACACGGCGGTGGCCGTGGCGCCCTCGGCGACGGCGCGGCGCGTGCTGGCGGCACTGTCGAGCAGCAGCGTGCGCTTCGCAGCGCTGCCGGCCGCGGCCATCGACGGCTACATCGCCAGCGGCGAACCTTTCGGCAAGGCGGGGGCCTATGCCATCCAGAGTGCCTGGGCCGGGCGCATCGCCCATATCGCCGGCAGCTACACCGGTATCATGGGTTTGCCGTTGTACGAGACGGCCGAACTGCTGAGACAACTGCGCATCGCGTGCTGACGGTCGCCTGATCCACCGGCACATGCACTTGCCCGACCCAGAACCAGAACACGCCGCGCCATGCACGACATCCTGATCAACTGGGCTCCGCAGGAGACCCGCGTCGCCGTCGTCGAGAACGGCGCGGTGCAAGAGCTGCACATCGAGCGCACGCTGGAGCGCGGCCTGGTCGGCAACATCTACCTGGGCAAGGTGGCGCGCGTGCTGCCGGGCATGCAGAGCGCCTTCATCGAGGTGGGGCTGGAGCGTG
>CAYPDO010000690.1:0-2789 GCA_964409495.1 uncultured Bordetella sp. | reverse complement strand
ACCTGCGGCGGGATGAACCACAGCGGCATGCTCAGGCCCATCAGCAGCAGCGCCAGCAGCGTGCAGCCCACCGACCAGGCCAGGCTGGACAGCCAGCCGCCGCCTCGCTTGCGCTCCATGGCCGGAAAGCGCCGCTCGGCCACCAGCGTGACGATGGACGGCCCCATCAGCAGCGCGACCAGCAGCACCGACACCACCACGATCAGCGGCGCTGCCAGCAGCACCACGATCAGCGGCGCCAGCACCGAGCGGAACGAGGCGCCGGCGATCGATTCCACCCATTTCAGCGCGGCATCCACCAGCAGCCAGCTCTCCAGCGTGGCGCGCACACCGGCCACCGCCGCCTCCCAGTACAGCCAGCCCAGGCCCAGGGCCAGGGCCACGCCGATGCCCAGCGGCAGCAACGACAGGCCGATGACCTTGGGATGCAGGCAGTAGGCGGCGGCGCGCCAGAACGAATCAAGCAACAGTTTCATGGCCGCAGCAGCATACACGCCGGGTGCACGCTGAACGGCCCGTCACCGCCCGGCAGGCGCGGCGGCCGGCGGGCCGCACGCCGTGCGGGCCGGACGCGCCAAACGCTCAGTTGACGAGCGGCCCGCCGGTGCCAGCGGCGCGCAGCACGCAGCGCTGCCGCACGCACACCGCGCCCGGATCGGCCATGAACTGGCAGTTCGACATCATGCCGCCGGCCGCAGCCCGCTGGCGCTGCAGCGCGGCCAGTTCGGCGGCCCAGGCCTCGAGCTTCTTGCCGCGCGCGGCAGTCCCTGACCAGGCCAGGTACTGCACCGGCCCACCGCAGGCCTTCTCGCCCACCGCCAGCGTGTGGCACTGGGCGTCGCGCTCGCAGCGAGCCTCGCCGATCGCGTCGCGGATGCGCGCGATCAGTGCGCTTTCGGCCTGCGGGCCGGTCTGGGGGCCTGCCGGCGCCGGGGTCAGCGCCGGCGCCTGGGCCTGGCAGGCGGGCATCAGCAGCAGCAGCGCGGCCAGGGCCGTGGCAAGGTGGGCGAGTCGGGTGTGGCGTTGCGGCATTGGGGCTGTCCTGGTCTGGGCGCCGCATCAGGCAGGCCGCGGCGGCACGCGGTGCGTGCCCCGATCTTGCCGCAGCGCCAGCGCCGCGCTGTTGCCGCCGGGCAAAGCGTGGCGCCTGGCAAGACCCCCCGCGCCATGGCGCCGGGCGCTTCGCGGCATCATCGCGGCATGAGCCTGCCACCGCTGTCCGTCCTCGACCTCGCCCCGATCCCCGAAGGCGCCGATGCCGCCGCCGCCCTCGCCCGTTCGCTGGCGCTGGCCCGCCAGGCCGAGGCCTGCGGCTACCGGCGCTTCTGGCTGGCCGAACACCACAACATGGACGGCGTGGCCTGCTCGGCCACCGCGGTGCTGGTGGGCCATGTGGCCGGCGGCACGCAGCGCATCCGCGTGGGCTCGGGCGGCGTGATGCTGCCCAACCACGCGCCGCTGACCGTGGCCGAGGCCTTCGGCACGCTGGCCACGCTGTACCCCGGGCGCATCGACCTGGGCCTGGGCCGCGCGCCCGGCACTGACATGGCCACCGCCCGCGCGCTGCGCCGCCACATGGCCGGCGCCGGCGAGGACGACTTTGCCCAGGAGGTGCAGGAACTGATGCACTACCTGGAGCCGGCCCAGCCCGGCCAGCAGGTGCGTGCCATCCCCGGCCAGGGCACGCGGGTGCCGGTGTGGATCCTGGGCTCCAGCCTGTATGGCGCGCAGCTGGCCGCCTACCTGGGCCTGCCCTACGCCTTTGCCTCGCATTTCGCGCCCGACCTGCTGCTGCAGGCACTGGACATCTACCGCCGCAGCTTCCGCCCGTCCGCGCGCTGGCCAAAACCGCATGCGATGGTGGCAGTGAACGCCGTGGCCGCCGACAGCGACGACGAGGCGGCGTTTCTTGCCACCTCGCTGCAGCAGCGCTTTCTCTCGATGCAGCGCGGTGTGCGCGGCCCGCTGCCACGGCCGGTGGATCCGGCCGACTTCGCGCGCATGGGGTCGCCGCAGGAGCATGCCGGCGCCGCGCGCATGTACGCCTGCAGCGCCACCGGTGCCCCCGACACGCTGCGCGCGCAGCTGCGCGAGATCGTCGCGCGCACGCAGGCCGACGAGCTGATCATCGCCGGCGCGATCCATGACGACGCGGCGCGGCTGAAATCCTGCGCGCTGGTGGCCGAGCTGGCGGCCGCCACGGCCTGAGCGGCGCGCCGCGCCTGGCCGGCGTGGCGGGCCGGCCGGCCGCAGCGGCTCAGGCCTCGAGCGTGAACAAGGCCTCGTCGCGCCAGTAGGCCACGGCCGAGAACCAGCCCTCCCACACGCAGCCATTGCAGCCGCGGCCGCAGCAGCCCACGGGCTCGGGTGGCGGCTCGCGCAGGCGGACACCGGCCTGCATGGCACGGCCTTGCAGCTGCGCGATCACGGCCAGGCCGGTGGCGCGATCCTCGATCGCGAAGCTCATCGCAGCAACGGCCGCCGGCTCAGCCCACCCAGCGGCGCGCGTTGCCGAACATGCGCCGCCACGGGCTGGTGGCGGCGATGTCCCCCGAGGTCCAGCTCATCTGCGCGTTGCGGAACACGCGCTCAGGGTGCGGCATCAGCGCGGTGAAGCGGCCATCGGCGGTGGTCACCGCGGTCAGCCCGCCCGGGCTGCCGTTGGGGTTGAACGGGTACTGCTCGGTGGGCACGCCATGGTGGTCGACAAAGCGCTTGGCCTTGTCCACCTGCGCCTCGTTGCCACGCTGGCTGAAGTCAGCGAAGCCCTCGCCGTGCGCCACGGCGAT
>CAYPDO010000689.1:1318-2790 GCA_964409495.1 uncultured Bordetella sp. | reverse complement strand
TGCCGGCGCAGTCGCCGACGTTGTCACCCACGTTGTCGGCGATCACCGCCGGGTTGCGCGGGTCGTCTTCAGGGATGCCGGCTTCCACCTTGCCCACCAGGTCGGCGCCCACGTCAGCGCCCTTGGTGAAGATGCCGCCGCCCAGCCGCGCAAAGATCGAGATCAGGCTGGAGCCGAAGGCCAGGCCCAGCAGCGGCTTGAGCACTGCCGACAAGCCTTTGTCGGAGGCCGCCGTGCCGTTGCCGGTGATGAACAGGAAGAAGATGCCCACGCCCAGCAGGCCCAGGCCCACCACCAGCATGCCGGTGATGGCGCCACCCTTGAACGCCACATCCAGTGCCGGGCCGATGCCTTTGGTGGCCGCCTGCGCGGTGCGCACATTGGCCTTGACCGACACGTTCATGCCGATGAAGCCACAGGCGCCTGAGAGCACCGCGCCAAGCACGAAGCCCGCCGCGGTGAGGGTGTCCAGAAACGCGGCAATCAGGATCGCGAGCACCAGGCCCACGATGCCGATCGTGCGGTACTGACGCGCAAGGTACGCGGCCGCGCCTTGCTGGATCGCCTCGGCAATTTCCTGCATGCGGGCGTCGCCCGCGTCCTGGTTCAGGATCCAGCTTCGCTGGATGAAGCCATACAACACGGCCGCCAGGCCGCACAAGAGCGCGATGTAGAGCGCCATCGTGGTGGAAATCAAGGTTTCTCCTTCCTCGTCGGTTCAGGCCCTGTGATTTGCGCCGCGAATCTCTTGGCTACCGGGCTCGCCCGGCCTTGGCAGCGGTCGCGAATTCAATGTAAGGGAAGCGTCATCGATGCGACCCCGTGTTTTCCTGCGGTAGCGCAAGCCGGGGTGTCGTCAGGGCAGGGTCATGTGGGGTCCTTAGAATCGGGGTTTCCCCGCAAACCGCACCGGCACTGCCGCAACGAGCACAACCATGAGCCTGCACAACGTGACCCCCGGCGCCAAGGCGCCCGACGAGTTCAACGTGATCATCGAGATCCCGATGAACGGCGACCCGATCAAGTACGAGGTCGACCATGAAACCGGCGCCCTGTTCGTCGACCGTTTCATGAGCACCTCGATGCACTACCCGTGCAACTACGGCTACATCCCCAACACGCTGGCCGACGATGGCGACCCGGTGGACGTGCTGGTGATCACGCCGGTGCCGCTGATCCCGGGCGTGGTGGTCACCTGCCGCCCGCTGGGCATGCTGAAGATGGACGACGAGGCCGGTGGCGACAACAAGCTGCTGGCCGTGCCCATCGACAAGATCCTGTCGGTCTACAGCCAGTGGAAGAAGCCGGAAGACCTGAACCCGCTGCGCCTGAAGACCATCCAGCACTTCTTCGAGCACTACAAGGACCTCGAAGAGGGCAAATGGGTCAAGGTGCTGGGTTGGGAAGGCCCGGACGCGGCGCGCGCCGAGGTCACCACCGGCATGAGCAACTGGACGAAGTCGCACACCGCC
>CAYPDO010000689.1:0-1308 GCA_964409495.1 uncultured Bordetella sp. | reverse complement strand
CCTCGAAGTGGGCATGTGGTTCATGGTGGTGGGCTGGGAAGGCACCGACGCTGCCAAGGCCGATGTGGCCGTGGGCATGAAGCGCTGGGCCGCCGAAGAGAAGAAGTGACGCTCAGGCGTTGGCACAGGCTGCGCGGCGCCGCGCGGCCACGATGAACAACGGGCCCCGCGGGGCCCGTTGCACTTGCCGCAGCGCCGTCTACAGCGCCTTGCTCACCAGCTTGAAGTCCGGGTCTTCCGGGAAGCTGCGTGTGGCGAAGCCCAGGCTCGTCATCAGGCGCAGCATGTTGGGGTTGTTGGCCAGCACCAGGCCGTCGATCTCGGCCAGGCCCTTGGCGCGGGCGAAGTCCATGATGCTGAGCATCAGCCGCGAGCCCAGGCCCTGGCCCTTGTAGGCATCGCTGACCACCAGCGAGAACTCGCAACTCGTCTGGTCTGGGTTGGTGATGTAGCGCGACACGCCGATGATCTGCTCGCGCTCGACGAACTCGCCGTCCTCGCCTGCCTCGCGGCTGCGGTGCACGGCCACCAGGGCCATTTCGCGGTCGTAGTCGATCAGCGTGTAGCGCGCCAGCATGCGTGCCGGCAGCTCCTGGATGGTGCTGGCAAAGCGGAAGTAGCGGCTCTCGTCCGACAGCCCGCGCACGAAGGTCTGCAGCATGTCGGCATCGTCAGGCCGCACCGGGCGGATGGTGTAGAGGCCACCGCCCTTCATCGGCCACTCGCGCTCATAGGCGCTGGGGTAGGGCAGGATGGCCAGGTGGTTGTACTCGCCCACGCTGGGCGGCGCATGGTCGATCACCACGCGCGCATCCACCGCCACCGCACCGTTCTCGTCGACGATGATGGGGTTGATGTCCATCTCGCGCAGCTGCGGCAGCTGACACACCATCTCCGACACGCGCAGCAGCACCTGCTCGATGGCGTCCAGGTCGGCCGCCGGGTGGCCACGCCACTCGCCCAGCATGGCCGCCACGCGTGAGCGCTCGATCAGCCGCCGCGCCAGAAACTGGTTCAGCGGCGGCAGCTCCATCGCGCGGTCGGCGATCAGCTCGATCATCGTGCCGCCGGCGCCGAAGGTGATCACCGGGCCGAAGGGGTCGTCGGTGGTCAGGCCGATGTAGATCTCGCGGCCGCGGCGCTTGGCAGCCATCGGCTGGATGGTCACGCCATTGATGCGGGCGTTGGGCAAGGCGCGCTTCACCGCGGCCAGCATGTCGTTGTAGGTGTCGCGCACCTGGGTGGCGGTGCTCACGTTCAGGGCCACGCCCTGCACGTCGCTCTTGTGGCTGATGTCGGGTGAATCGA
>CAYPDO010000688.1:0-2793 GCA_964409495.1 uncultured Bordetella sp. | reverse complement strand
GCTGAGTGACTTGAACTTGCCGCGGTGGATCACCTCCACCGGCGCCACATCCTTGTCCACGCCCCGGTAGCCCAGGTCCACGATGGCAGTGATGGGCTTGACCCCGATGTCCTGCAGCAGCGTGGTGGTCTGCTCGATCTGCGCGACCAGCGTGTGGCCGTCGTACGGATTGCCGGGGAAGCTGCGCGCGCCCACCATCAGTCCGTGCTGGTGGGTCACGGCCAGGCTCACCTTCGCGCCGAACTCGTAGGGCTGGCGCGCCTTGCCCTTGCCGATGCACTCCGCCTCGGGCGCGTGCAGGGCATACAGCTTGTCCTTGTCCTTCGGGCGCTGCCGGTGGATGCGCTCGGCGCGCTGCACCCAGGTGTCGAGCCTTGCGCGCGTCTCGTCCGTCAGGCCACCCATCTTGCGCCGCACCTCACGCAGCAGCCGGCCCAGTATCGTGCGCTGGCGCTTGAGCACGGCGCGCAGCCGTTTGAACTGCTTGGCGTGCGCACAGCCGCCCGCGCGCCGGCGCAGTGTCTTGCCCTCGTGCTCGTGGGCCTGCTTGAGTTGAATGCCCGCACGTTTGGCCGGTCGGGCGATCTTCTCGCGCGCCACCTCCAGCAGCCGGCTGTCGGTGGGGTGCGCGATGGCCTTGCTCTGCACCGTGGTGTCCACGATCACGCGCTCGAACTCGGTCTTCTTGACCGCGCCCATGGCCACCGCTGCCTCGATGGTGGTCTTGAGCAACTGCTCCACGCCAGCCTCACCCAGCATCCCGCGAAAGCGGCTGATCTGCGCCGGGTCACACGGCAGGCGCGGCTCAAAGTAGACCTGCCCGCTGAAGAACTGGAAGTACACGTCCTGCGACCAGCGCACGACAACCGACTCATCGCTCTCGTTGTAGGCGTGCTTGAGGTACAGCAGCGCCACCATCAGCCGGATCGGCAGGCGCGGCCGACCCGCGTTGCTCACGCCCGCGCCTGCCACCGCCACGCTGGTGCCGAACAGGTCGGCGCCTTCGATCAACCGGCCCTTGCGATCACGATGCGCGAACACCGGCGCCAGCGACGCCTCAATCTGCGCCCACGGCATGCGTGTGGCCAGCACCGCGAGCGCATGGCGCAGGTCAATCATCTGATCGAGCCGCGCGCGGAAGAAGTCGTCGGTGGCCATCGGTGGGGATTCCAGAACTCCCAGACATGGCATTTACCTCAGATACAAACTACCAGTCTTTCAACTGCTTTCCCGTCATATCAAGTATGAGCGAGTAGTAGCAACCGTCAACGACTGAGACCGCCATGTAGCTTGCAATCGAATCGGCGTTTTGGCCTGTCGCCCGACCAAATACTCTGTACGCTGGGATTCGCACAAGCGAACCATTGACGCCATGCTCTCCAATATACTTGCGCGGCAGACCATGTCCGGCCAATAGTGCGATCTCTTTCAAGTTCAGGCAGTTATTTCTATCCAGTAAAAACTGAATCAAGCCAGAATCCCTGGACAGAGTACCGTGCCCTGAAGCAAATACCTTCAGCGTAGCTGGTACACTCGTTATTCTCGAAGTCCGATAGGCGACCTTGACTTCGCACCCGTCAGTGTCACACCTCACATCGGGCGCGATCTTCCGAAGTTCCGCCTCCAGTGAAACTGGCCAGCTTACCCCCATGAGGTGCATAACCACCTTTTCAGGCGAAGGCGCGGCTTTTTCCATTTGGCCGAAGGCTTGGCTCGCCATCACCCCAGTCATGGCCAGGAAGAGAATTACCCAGTTCTTCATTAGGCAGACCTCACTTCGAACTCGCAAAGCCTTGAACGCTGCACCCGACGCAGCAGCGCGGTTACATTGCCGGATCGCATTGTCAAGCAGAGGTCCTCTGGACCCTTATTTTGCTCGTGATTCGCCGCCGTGCATGATCAGCCGGTGAGTTGCTCCGAGGCTGGCGATGCGCCGCCGGATGGTCAATCGGAAGTATGTCTTCATCGCGAGGCTGGCGGGTGCAGCCGCCGCCCCGCGCGGCCAGGAGCGCCTGAAGGAAGCCGCCAAGCTGGGCTTCAGCGTGGCCCTGGTGCCCAAGGCCAATGTGCCGAAAAAGCCCATCGAGGGCCTGACGGTGCATGCCATCGAGCGCATCGACGAGGCCATGGACCTGGTGCGCGGCCTGTGACCGCCCGCCGGGCGTCGACAATCCGGCCATGACTTCGGCAATCTTCGGTTCGGCGGCCTTTGGCTGGCTGCTGGCATTGGTGGCCCATGTGGCCGGCTGGCTCACCTATGGCTGGCCCGGCGTGGCGCTGGCCTTCTCGGTCACGGTGTTCTGGCTGCTGCTGCAGTTCAGCCGTGCGCTGCGCGCCATGCGCCAGGCCGGCGGCGCGCCGGTGGGCGAGGTGGCCAGCGCGGTGATGCTCAACGCCCGGCTGCGCCAGGGCCTGCGGCTGATGGACATCATCGGGATGACCCGCAGCCTGGGCGAGAAGCTGGCCGACGATCCCGAGACCTTTCGCTGGCGCGACGCCGGCGGCAGCAGCGTGACGGTGGAACTGCGCGCCGGCCGCTGCGTGCGCTGGACGCTGCAGCGCCCGGCCGACCCCGCCGAGGCTGGCGGCGCCGGCGCCGAAACCCCGGGCGGCTGACGCCTGGCGATTGCCTAGAATCCGGGTTTGTCCCTCACTGCACTAGATAAAGGCTCCCCATGTCGATGTCCGACCGCGACGGCAAGATCTGGATGGACGGCGAACTCGTTGACTGGCGCGATGCCAAGATCCACGTGCTGAGCCACACGCTGCACTACGGCTGCGGCGCCTTCGAGG
>CAYPDO010000687.1:0-2796 GCA_964409495.1 uncultured Bordetella sp. | reverse complement strand
GTCGAGATCCTCAAGGCCCTGGTGCGCGGCGCGCGCGTGCTGGTGCTCGACGAACCCACGGCCGTGCTCACGCCGCAGGAGGCGCAGGCGCTGTTCGCCACGCTGCGCCAGCTGGTGGCGGGCGGGCTGGCGGTGATCTTCATCAGCCACAAGCTCGACGAGGTGATGGCCGTGTCCCGGCGCGCCGTGGTGCTGCGCAGCGGCCGCGTGGTGGCCGAGCTGGCGGTCGCCGGCAGCAGCGCGGCCGAGCTGGCGCGGCACATGGTGGGCGAATCGGTGCCAGGGCTGGAACGCCAGCCGCCGCCACCGCGCACGGCCGGCCAGCCCCCCTTGCTGGTGGTGCAGGGCCTGCACGCCCACCACCCGCATGACCGCGTGGCGCTCACCGACCTGAACCTCGACATCGCCGCCGGCGAGGTGCTGGGCATTGCCGGCGTGTCGGGCAATGGCCAGGGCCTGCTGGCACGCGTGCTGGGCGGCGTGGTGATGCCGGCCGCCGGCCGCGTCACGCTGGCGGGCCAGCCGCTGGCGCGCGATGCACGCGGTGTGGTGGCCCAGCGCGTGGCCCGCGTGCCCGAAGACCGCCAGGCCGTGGGCGTGGTGGGTGATCTGCCGGTGTGGGAGAACCTGGCCGCCGAGGCGCTGCCCACGCCCACCTTCAGCCGCTGGGGCTGGATCAGGCGCAGTGCGGCGCTGGCCTATGCGCAGCGCGGGCTGCAGGCCTTCGATGTGCGCGGCGCCACGCCGCAGCGGCGCACGCGCGCGCTGTCGGGCGGCAACATGCAGAAGCTGATCCTGGCGCGTGTGCTGCAGCGCGCCGATGGCCAGCAGCCGCAGCTGATCGTGGCGCACCAGCCCACCTGGGGCCTGGACATCGGCGCGGTGGGCTTCGTGCACCGCCAGCTGCGCGCGGCCTGCGAAGCCGGTGCGGCCGTGCTGCTGATCAGCGACGACCTCGACGAGATCGAGCTGCTGGCCGACCGCATCGCGGTGATCTGCCACGGCCGCCTCACCCCGGCGCGGCCGGCGGCTGACTGGACCCGCGAGGCCCTGGGCCTGGCGATGGCTGGAACATCCGCCGGCACCCACGCCGAGCAGGAGCCGTCCCATGCGGCTTGAAGCCCGCGACAGCGTGCTGCCCCGGCATGCGCTGGCCGCCGCGGCCGGCGCGCTGCTGGCCGTGCTGGCGCTGGTGGCCGCGCTGCTGGCCGTGGCCGGCGCGCCGGTGGGCCGCAGCCTGGCCCTGCTGCTGGGCGGTGCCTTCGGCTCGGTGTTTGCGCTCAGTGAAACCTTCACCCGCGCCGTGCCGCTGATGCTCACCGGCCTGGCGGCCACCGCGGCCTTCCGTGCGCAGCTGTTCAACATCGGCGCCGAGGGCCAGCTGTATGCCGGCGCGATGGCCGCCGTGGCCGTGGGCGGCGTGTGGGGCGAGGCCTTCACCAGCACCCCGCTGCTGGGCCAGACGGCGATGTTTGCTGCCGCCGCGCTGGCCGGCGCGCTGCTGCTGCTGGGCCCGGCGCTGGCCAAGCAGTGGTGGGGCGTGGACGAGGTGGTGTGCACGCTGCTGCTGAACTTCATCGTGCTGCTGGGCGTGGGCGCGCTGCTGGATGGCCCGATGAAAGACCCCGGCGCGATGGGCTGGCCGCAAAGCGTGGCGCTGGCCAGCGAGCTGGAGCTGGGCAAGCTGGTGCCGCAGACCCGCGTGCACAGCGGCCTGCTGATCGCGCTGGCCTGCGCCGTGGCGCTGTGGGCGCTGCTGCGCTTTTCCACCGCCGGCTTCCAGATCCGCGCGCTGGGCGCCAATGCGCGCGCCGCGGCCTTTGTCGGCGTGCCGGTCACACGCACCGTGGTGCTGGTGGCGCTGCTGTCGGGCGGCCTGGCCGGGCTGGCCGGCGCGGTGGAGGTGGCCGGCCGCACCAGCTATGTCACGCTGGACATGTCGCCGGGCTACGGCTACTCGGGCGTGGTCATCGCCATGCTGGCCGGCCTGCACCCGCTGGCCGTGGTGGCCAGCAGCGTGGGTGTGGCGGCGATCATCGTCGGCGCCGACAGCATGGGCCGCGCGCTGGGCGTGCCCAGCGTGCTGGCCGATGTGGTGGTGGCCGCCACGCTGCTGGCCGTGCTGGCCGCCAGCATGCTGACCCGCTACCGCCTCCGGCTCGACCGGCCGCGCGCCGCCTGATCGCCATGGGCACACTCACGACCATCCTTGACATGGTGGGCACCTTGCCTTTCTGGGTGGCCGTGCTGCGCGTGGCCACGCCGCTGATCCTGGGCACGCTGGGCGTGCTGCTGTGCGAGCGCGCCGGCGTGCTGAACCTGGGCATCGAGGGCCTGATGGTGGCCGGCGCCTTCTCGGGCTGGCTGGCGGTGTTCCTGGGCCTGCCGCTGTGGGGCGGCGTGGCGGTGGCGGCCGGTGTGGGCGCGGCCTTCGGCCTGCTGCATGCCGGCTTCACGGTGCTGCTGGCGCTGTCGCAGCATGTGGCCGGGCTGGGGCTCACGCTGCTGGCCACGGCGCTGAGCTACTTCGCCTACCGCGTGGCCTTTCCGAAGGTCAACACGCCGCCGACGATCCAGCCCTTTGCCGCGATGGACTGGCTGCCCGTGCCGGTGCTGCAGCAGCAGACACCGCTGACCCTGCTGGCCCTGGCCCTGGTGCCGCTGCTGGGCTGGGCGCTGTACCGCACCCCCGCCGGCCTGGCGCTGCGCATGGCCGGCGAAAGCCCGGCTGCGGTGGAGGCCCAGGGCATCTCGGTGGCCCGTGTGCGCACCGCGGCGGTGGTGGCCGGCTCGGCG
>CAYPDO010000686.1:0-2798 GCA_964409495.1 uncultured Bordetella sp. | reverse complement strand
ACGTCCCACGTTGCGGCGACCGGCCTGAAGTCTGGGGCGTCACGCAGTTCGCTGTCCTTGAGCACGATCTCCACCGCCCGTGCGAAGGAATCCATCGGAATCTCCAGACTGCCCGGAAGACCCGCCCGGTTGTGCAACTGCTCGAACGCGTCCCAAAGCATCGCCGCGTCGTCCACGAGCCGATAGCCAGCCGCAAAGGCCTGGCGCAGGTAGAACCTCGTGAAGCTCCATCCGCTGTCGCGCGGGTAGCTGGTCTGGTCGTAGCCGGCCAGGCAAGTCGCAACATCGCGCACGTTTCGAATGCCGAAGAACGCCAGTTCCTCGACCATGAGCCGGGCAACGATCTGCGTCTTGCGCGCGGTCTGCAGGGCCGTCTTCACCGCCAACAGCTCCTGCTGGCCGACCAGAAAGGTGAACAGCCGGATCTGCAGCCGGTCGAGGTGGTCGTGCACGTCGCGCAGCCACTCGTACTCGTTCTCGTCATAGCGCTGCGCCTCATCGCAGAACAGCACCACGGTGCCGCTGCCGTTGCGCGCGCAGGCTTCCTTGACCTTGTTGACCAGGCGCAGTCGCTTGGTCGGATTGCCACCGCTGGTGGGGTCCGGATATCCCACCGCCTCCAGCAAGTTGGCGAAGAACGGCCCTTCGGCATGCCGCGGCTTGTGCTCGGCTTGCGCGTGATAGGTGGTGATGCGCGGATGACGTTCGGCCAGCAGCAGGCGCAAGTACTCGATGGCGCGGGTCTTGCCGATGCGCGGCGGACCGTAGGCGAGCGCACCGGTGATGCGGTAGCGCAGGCAGCGTTCCACCAGATCGGCGAAGGCCTGAATGGCGGGCGTGGCGACGCGGTAGTTGCCGGTCTCGATCGGATGCAGCCGTGCGTCGATGGGGCGCGTGCCGGCGGGGTCGATGACATCCTGCATGGTGATTGACGGTCTCCGCGTGAATCAGCCACCCGCGTAGCCGGTGCCGATGTCCAGGCGCTGCGGCTCGATGCGTGGCCTGGGCGCTCGCAAGTTGGTCTCGCCCAGTTCAACCTGGCCCGCCGTTGCCTGCGGTGGCGTGGCGGCCATGGCCGAGACGCTGGTCGGTGCGGCGGCCAGCGTGCGCAGCGCCTGCGCGAGGTCGCTGGCCGCACGGCGCGTGTTCTTGGCCTGGGCGGTCTTGTGCTCGATGAAGGACCTCAGGAAATCCGGGCCGAGCGCGGCGTTGCGACGGTGGATGCCACGCTGGCGCAGGATCTCCTGGCGCAGCTTGAGGTCGTGGGCGATCTCGCCCCAGGCCCCTTGCGCCTTGAGCAGACCCAGCTCACCGCCGTCGGGCGCGAAAGCGCGCACCGTGCGCAGGTCCTGGCTGTTGTAGTACACCCGCAGCTCCTGACCAAGGAAGCTGCCGGTGCTGGCCAGCACGGCGTTGGTGTAGCGCACGCCGTGGAAGTTGATGTGAGGCCGCTGGCCTTGGTGCAGGTAGCCGCGAACAGTACTGCGCCGCGGTGTCTGCATCAGGCACAAAGTGCGACGCTTGGCCTCGGGCAGCCAGTTGATCATTGCGCCACGCACCCGCACCGAATGCTCAACCGCTTCCAGCGGCGTGCGGCCGTTCAGCCCATCGTGTGGCGTGCCGTTGTAGGCGCCGAGCGAGGCCTCCAGCAGTTCTTCCAGTTCGGTCAGCGACACATGCAGGCGCAGTCCATCCTTGGGGTCACTGAGCACGCGGCGCAGGTCGCGGGGATGGCCGCCTGTGTAGCCGGGCAAGCGGCTGGACAGGCGAGTTGCCACGGTGCCAAAGAAGCGCTCGATGTAGGGGCGGTCGTCGGGGCTGTGGGCCGGTCCGGCGTCCATGTGGCAGCCGATGAAGTCAGCCAGCGCATGGCGCACGTCGTCGGACAGATTGGAACGGGCGTTGTCCAGCTTGAACCACTGCCAGGTGGCATAGCCCAGCTCAGGGAGCCGGCTGCTGGGGAAGCCACCGCCAGGCCCGCAGGTCAAGCCCGGCAAGGTGAAGCTTGGAGTACGGTGCGGCTCCAGCGCTGCCTCGATGGTACGAATGACGTCGTAGCGCGTGTACTCGCGGTTCAGACTCAGGTGGTAGCCGAGCACGGCGCGGGTGCACACATCGATGACCACGAGCAGCCAGATGCGCTCGATCTCAAACGCCTGCTCGAACCCCAGCGGGTCGCGCACAACGATCTTGAGTCGCAGGTCGAGCCGGTGACCGTCGAACTCGACGACGTCCAGGTACTGCGTTGCGGTAGGCGAGTCGGACTTGAACGGCAGCCCCTTGAGGTGCGTGGCGCCGGCCAGACAGGCACCGCGGCCGAACGAGCGCAGCGCCTGCGCGCGCACCGTGGCTGCCAGCGAGCGGATGCCGAGTTGCTCGGTGTTGAGCGGATAGTCGGTAGGACCCAGGCCGAGGGATCGGCACTGGCGCAGGAAGTCCGCATGCAAGGCCTTCAGCCCGCCCAAGCGCAGCCCAAGGCCGTCGCCAGTGCCGGTCTGCCGGATCGTGACGCGCTTCGCTTGGACACTGTGCTCTATCCAGCGCGCCAGCGTTGGGTAGGCACGCAGCAGCTGGGCGAACGCGCCGGCTGCACCACCGCGACTGCCGTTGGAACTTGTCGGCACGGCCGACCGGGACGTGCCCGCAGTTCGCTCGTAGTTGCTGACGTGGGCATAGGGCACGACAGCGCGCCAGCCGAATGGCCGGCCGTCATCATGAGGTGCCTGGCAGCGATCAAGGAGTCGGTACAGCTGCCGGCGATGCAGGCCGGTGCGCGCCTCAATCGTGGACACCGTCTC
>CAYPDO010000685.1:0-2803 GCA_964409495.1 uncultured Bordetella sp. | reverse complement strand
GCCCTCCGCGGCCATCGGCGCCCCGGCGGCCCAAGCCGCCGCCGCCGCGGCGGACGAGGCGGCCATGCCGCGCAGCATCACCGCGGCGCTGCTGGGCCTGAAGAGCCGCGCCGCGGTGTTTGCCGTGCAGCGCGAGGTGCAGGGCTTTCGCGCCGAGCCGCTGATGGCCATCCTGCCCGGCGTCACGCTCGACGAGCTGTGGGACGTGGTGGCGCTGGGCGAGCGCGGCCTGCAGGCCATGAGCGCGCTGGTGGCCGCGGTCAGCCTGGCCGGCCTGGTGGCGGTGATCCTGGCCGGGCTGAACGAGCGCCGGCGCGAGCTGGCCATCCTGCGCGCGGTGGGCGCCGGCCCGCGCCAGATGCTGGCGCTGCTGGCGCTGGAGGGGGCGCTGGTCACGCTGGCCGGCGTGCTGCTGGGCGCCGTGGCCAGCACGCTGGCGGTGGCCGTGCTGGCGCCCTGGGTGCAGGCGCAGTACGGCATTTCGCTGCTTCTGGCCTGGCCGGGCCGCGCAGAATGGCTGCTGCTCGGCGCCGTGCTGGCCGGTGGCCTGGCGGCCAGCCTGGTGCCGGGCTGGCGCGCCTACCGCCTGTCGCTGGCCGATGGCCTGACCCCGCGGATCTGAAGAATGTCCACGCCCCGTCTGCTGAACTTCCGCGCCCGCCGCGCATCGACCACCGCATGAGCCTGCACCGCCTGCCCCCCAACCGCCGCCATTGCCTGGCACGCCTGGCCGCGCTGGCCAGCCTGCCGCTGGCCCCCGGCCTGGCCATGGCCCAGCCCTTGCCCAAGCCCGGCCCCGGCGGCTACACCGAGCTGCGCTGGGACGACCTGGTGCCCAAGGGCTGGGATCCGATGAAGCAGCTCAAGGACCGCGGCATCGCCAACCCGGCCGCGCTGCAAGACAGCGACCCCAAGGCGATGGACCTGATGCGCGCGCTGCGCGAGGCCTGGGACAACGCGCCCACCGAGCCGCAGCTCGACGGCGCGCGCGTCAAGCTGCCGGGCTATGTGGTGCCGCTGGAAGACGAGCAGGCCGGCCTCACCGAGTTCCTGCTGGTGCCGTATTTCGGCGCCTGCGTGCACACGCCGCCGCCGCCGGCCAACCAGATCGTGCTGGTGGTGCCGGCCAAGCCGGCCGCGGGCTTTCGCAGCATGGACACGGTG
Organism: uncultured Bordetella sp.; assembly: GCA_964409495.1. Lineage (GTDB taxonomy): Bacteria > Pseudomonadota > Gammaproteobacteria > Burkholderiales > Burkholderiaceae_C > Pseudaquabacterium. Next base: position 1,639 of record CAYPDO010000685.1, on the reverse strand, counting down.
TGGGTCAGCGGCGTGCTCAAGGCCAAGCGCGGCGATTCGCCGATGGGCGCCAGCGGTTACCGGCTCGAGGCCGCGCAGGTCGAGCGCTACAAGGCGCCGGCGCGCTGAACCCCCCGTGAGCCCGTTCTGGTCGACCGTTACCCGGCTGGGCGAGGCCCAGCTGCTGCTGCCGCTGATGCTGCTGGCGGTGGCCTGGCTGCTGCTGCAGCGCGCGCCGGCGCGTGCGGCGCTGGGCTGGCTGGTGGCCACGGCGCTGGCGGCCGCCATCACCACCGCCAGCAAGGTGGCCTTCATCGGCTACGGCTGGGGCCTGCCGGCGCTGGATTTCACCGGCTTCTCGGGCCATGCGATGTTTGCCGCCGCAGTGTGGCCGCCGCTGCTGCGCCTGGCCACGGCGGCCTGGTGGCCGGCGCAGCCATGGCGCGGGGTGTGGGCCGGCTACATGCTGGCGCTGCTGGTGGCCGTGTCGCGGGTGCAGGTGGGCGCGCATTCGTGGAGCGAGGTGCTGGCCGGGCTGGCGCTCGGCGCCGCGGCCAGCGGCGCGGCGCTGGCCGCCAGCCACTGGCCGCGGCTGCGCCTGGTGCCCATGGTGCCGATGGCGCTGGGCGGTCTGCTGGCGCTGGGGGTGGCCCAGGCCCCGGCCTCGCGCACGCACGACTGGGTCACGCGGCTGGCGCTGGCCAGCTCGGGCCGCAACGTGCCCTTCCAGCGCTGGGCGCCGCGGCATGTGCCAGCGCGGGCGCCGGTGGTCACGCGCAACAACCTGGCCACGCGCTCACTGCAGCCGCGCTGACGAGGGCTCGAGCCGCACCGCCTCGGGCGTGGCGGCGGCCCAGTCGAACCAGGCCGCGGCATCGCACTCGCTGACCGCCAGGCCCTGGCGCAGCTCGAAGCTTGAATCGAACCAGCCGCAGCCCCGCGCTGCCAGCGCCTCGGCCGCCTGGCGCGCCGCGTCTTCGGCGCGCGCCAGCTCGTCGGCCAGCGGTGGCGCCTGCAGCAGCGGGCGGGCGCCCGGGGCCGGCAGTGGCGCCGGCGGCGGCGCAGGCCGCCGCATCGGCGGCAGGGCGTGCAGCGGGTGGCCGAGGGCCTGGCGCAGGGGCTTGGGCAGCAGGTTCATGGCGGGCTCCGGGGGTGGCGTGGCGGCGGCGGTGGATCGGATGGCCGGCATCTTCGTGGCCGGCTGGCGGCCGCACCATCGCCCCGCGGTGGGGCCGGCGGGGGCACCCCGCGGCGCGCCGCATCCCCCACCCCCGCCCGGGGGTGTGCCACCATTGCCCCCCTTCGCCGTGCATCCCCCGGAGCTGTCGCCATGTGTGGCCGTTACGTCGTCGCCTACGACCCGCAGACCCTGGTCTCGGGCTTCAGCCTCACGCGCATCCAGCCCTTCGAGCGGCGCTTCAATGTGGCGCCGACGATGCCGGTGCCGGTGGTCTACGACACCCGTGAGGGCGAGCGGGTGTGCGAGCCCATGCGCTGGGGCCTGGTGCCGCACTGGGCCAACGACCCCGCCATCGGCGCGCGGCTGAACAACGCGCGCGTGGAGGGCGTGGCCGAGAAACCCTCGTTCCGCCAGGCGCTGCGGCGACGGCGCTGCATCCTGCCGGCCAGCGGCTTCTATGAGTGGACGGCGGCCACCGGC
>CAYPDO010000684.1:0-2807 GCA_964409495.1 uncultured Bordetella sp. | reverse complement strand
TACGACACCGAGTACGCGATGGTCGACCGCGACGACGACCTGAAGATCGGCATCCAGACCTCGGCCATCACGCTGGGTCGGTGGGACGGGGCCGCGGTGATGGGTTTCTACGCGGTCCACCTCGGCGCATGGGCGCTGATCGGCCATGCGCTGGGTCTGGGGCCGGTCTATCTGGCCGGCATCGGCGTGGCCGCGGCCCAGGCGCTGTGGCACTTCACGCTGATCCGCGGGCGCTCGCGCGAGGGCTGCTTCCGGGCCTTCCGGCAGAACCACTGGCTGGGCCTGGCGGTGTTTGCCGGCGTGGTGCTGGATCTGGCGCTGCGCTGAGCCGGGCCCGCGCCGGCAAAACCGCGCGCTAGGTCAGCTGCGCGCCATGCGCATCGAACACCTGCACCTGCACCGGCACGGCCGCGCGCACGCTGGCGGTGACGGTGCAGAACTCCTCGAAGCTGTTGAGCACGCGCTCCAGGTGCTCCAGCGTGTCGCCGGGCACGCCCAGCGTCAGCCGCACCGTCATGCCCAGCACGCGCATGCGGCGCTCGGCATTGCGGCCGACCTCGGCGCTCACCTCGCAGGCAATGCCGCCGGCGTCCTGCTTGTACTTGGCCAGCGCAAACTGCAGCGAGGCGGCCAGGCAGTTGCCCACCGCCGCGCACAGCAGCTGCACCGGCGACGGGCCCGCGCCCTGGCCCAGCGGCGGCGGCTCGTCGGTCAGCAGATCCGGGATGCCCGGGCCGAAGTGGTTGTCGAACTGGTAGCCGCGACGTGGCTGCAGCCGCACGGTGACCGGGGTATCGCTCATGGCGGAGCCTTCAGTGGGGACGCCTGCCTGACAGGCCAGATGAGCGTCCGGTGGCAGGAGGCGCGGGCCGGCGGCCGGCCCGCGCGGTGGGGGTCAGCGCACCTTGCCCAGCAGGGTCTGCACGTCGTCGAGCACGGCCACCAGCTCGGCTTCGCGCCGGGCGTCGGGTGACAGGCGGCTGTGCAGCTCCTGCTGCATGAAGCACACCGTCATGCGCACATAGGCGCTGTCGAGTGCCTTGCGCACGGCCGCCATCTGGCCGGCGATGTCGAGGCAGGGCTCGCCGCCTTCGATCATGCGCTGGATGCCGCGCAGCTGGCCCTCGGCCCGCTTCAGGCGGTTGAGCAGATCGGTGCGTGCGCTTTCGTCGGTGAACTTCGCCATGGTGCAGGCCTCCGGAGCCGGCGGGGTGGGTGCAGAGCGCGCCATTGTCGCCAACTCCGAAGGCCCTGGTGCGCCCTCAGCCGGCGCAGGCGGCGCGCGAGGCCGGCACGCCCAGCTTCTTCAGGATGATGGCCAGCGGACAGAAGTTGGTGAAGCCGAACTGGAACAGGTTGGCGCCGACGAAGGCGGTGAAGGCCAGCGCCCACTTGCTGACGAACAGCGGGCTGCCCTCCACGCCCAGCAGCAGCGAGATCATGATGAAGGTGCCGGCGATGACGCGGATCCAGCGTTCGATGGTCATGGAGAGTCTCCTTGGGGGGGTGAAAACAGGGGATTCGGCGGCGCCTCAGGCGCCTTCGTGTCGGCGCCGGTACACGGCGTAGTAGAGAACCGGGATGACCACCAGGGTCAGCAGCGTGGACACCAGGATGCCGAAGATCAGCGCCACGGCCAGGCCGTTGAAGATCGGGTCGTCGAGGATGAACAGCGCGCCGATCATCGCGGCCAGCGCAGTCAGCGCGATGGGCTGGGCGCGCACCGCGGCCGAGGCCACCACGGCGTCCTGGAAGCCCATGCCTTGCGCCACCTGCAGCTCGATGAAGTCGACCAGCAGGATGCTGTTGCGCACGATGATGCCGGCCAGCGCGATCATGCCGATCATGCTGGTGGCGGTGAACTGCGCGCCCAGCAGCGCATGGCCGGGCATCACGCCGATGATGGTGAGCGGGATAGGCGCCATGATGATCAGCGGCGTGACATAGCTCCTGAACTGCGCGACCACCAGCAGGTAGATCAGGATCAGGCCCACGGCATAGGCGGCGCCCATGTCGCGGAAGGTCTCGTAGGTGATCTGCCACTCGCCGTCCCACTTCAGCGCATAGGCGCGGTAGGGGTCGGCCGGCTGGCGGATCCAGTATTCGTCCAGCGCATGGCCCAGCTGCAGCGCCGCCAGCTGCGGGCGGATGGCGGCCAGGCCGTACAGCGGCGAATCGGGCAACGTGGGCGCGGCATCGGCGCTGCGCCGGCCGACATCGGCCAGCACATAGCTCACGCCCTGCAGATCCTTGGTGAACAGCGGCTTGTCGATCACGCCGCGCTCCACGCGCACCAGCTCCGACAGCGGCACCTGCTGGCCGTTGGCGGCCAGTATCGGCAGGGCCAGCAGCGCGTCCAGCCCCACCTGGGCCTCGCGCGGCAGCTGCAGGCGCACCGGCACCGGGTATTTGCTGCCGTCGTGCAGCCATGCGGCATCGGTGCCGGACAGCGCGGCCTGCACCGTCTGCGCGATCTGCGCCACCGGGATGCCCAGCGCCTCGGCGCGCTGGCGCTGCACGCGCAGGAAGGCGCGCGGCGCGTCCTCCTTCAGCGTGCTGTCGATGCCCACGATGTCGGGCGAGGCACCGAAGGCCTTGGCCACCTCGGCGGCCACGCGCTGGCGGCCGGCCTCATCCGGCCCGTAGACCTCGGCCACCAGCGGGCTCAGCACCGGCGGGCCGGGCGGCACTTCCACCAGCTTGAGCCGCGCGCCATGTGCCTGGGCGATGGCGATCAGCGCCGGCAGCAGGCGCTGCGTGATGGCGTGGCTTTGCTCATGGCGGTGTCGCTTGTCGACCAGGTTGAC
>CAYPDO010000683.1:0-2809 GCA_964409495.1 uncultured Bordetella sp. | reverse complement strand
GCCTGCTGGGCGGCGCCGAGGGCTCGATCCCGCTGCTGTCCTCGCCCGACAAGGCGGGCTGATACCCGCCGCGGCGGGCCACGGGCGCAGGGCGCGAGGGCGCCCCGGCCAGGCGGTCAGGCGACCACGCGGTCGCGGCCGCCGCGCTTGGCCTCGTATAGCCGGCGGTCGGCCAGGTCGATCAGTGCCGCGGCATCGGCCAGCTCGGCCGACCACGCGGCCACGCCCCAGGACATGGTCTGGCGGTGCGGCAGGGCCGTCCCCCGGACCGCGCTCAGCATGTAGGCCTGACCCGCCACCGCCTCGCGCAGGCGCTCGGCCAGCGCCGCGGCCACGGCCGGCGGCGTGGCCGGCAGCAGCACGGCAAACTCCTCGCCGCCTAGCCGGCCCAGCAGGTCGCCCTGGCGCAGGCGCGCCTGCATGCGCTGCACCACCTGCTGCAGCAGCGCATCGCCACCGCCATGGCCGAACTGGTCGTTCACGCGCTTGAAATGGTCAAGGTCGCCGCACAGCACGGCCGGCGGTGCGCCACCCAGCGCCGCACGGCGCACCGCGGCCTCCAGCGCGTCACGCCAGCAGCGGCGGTTCCAGGCACCGGTGAGCGCGTCCACATTGGCCAGGTGCCACACGCGTGCGTGCACGGCCGCCTCGGGGTTGCCGGCCGCCAGGTAGCGCAGCTGCAGCCGGCCCAGGCACAGGCGGTCACCATCCACCAGCAGCTGCGGCCGCTCCAAGCGCCGGGCATTGACCCAGGTGCCGTTCGACGAACCCAGGTCGCGCAGCGTGACGCCCTGCCCGTCCACCCGCAGCTCGGCATGGCGGCGGCTGAGGCCGGGGTCGTCGATCGGATGGGTGACGTCCTGCCCCCGGCCGACCACGGTGAGCCCGGGTTCGAGCGGCAGCCGGCGGCCGGTCTCGGCGCCGCTGTAGATCACCAGACAGGCCGGCCGCAGCGCCGCGTCGAGCGCCATCGGTTGCGTCAGCGCGCCAGGTTGCAGCTCGATGGTCGACGGATCCCACATGGCGGGCGGTGTGTGGCGGTTGGCTTGCGCGGGTGAAACGGGCCGGCGCGTCAGGCCGACAGCGCCAGGCCGAGGGTATAGCCGATGCCGCTCTGCCGTGCCCGCCGCGCCGTGCCGGCGGCGCGCAGTTGTTCGCGCCGGCCGCCGCCGGATACCCACCGGGGTTGCGCCATCCGCACGCCGCGTCACGCCTCGACGCGGGCCAGGGCAGGACGCGCCGGATCAGCCTGCGGCCAGCGCGCCCAGGGCCTGGGCCAGATCGGCCTGCAGGTCGGCCACGGCCTCCAGGCCGATCGAGAAGCGCACCAGATGGCCCGGCAGCGCGCGGCGGTCGGCACGCATCGTGTCGAGCTCGTAGGGCACCACCAGGCTCACCGGCCCGCCCCAGCTGAAGCCGATCTTGAACAGGCGCAGCGCGTCGACAAAGGCCGTCACCTGGGCCCGGCTGAAGCGCTCGTCCAGCAGCACCGAGAACAGCCCGGCCGCCGCCGTGCAGGTGGCGGCCCAATGCGCATGGCCCGGCGCGCCCGGCAGCGCCGGGTGCAGCACCCGCGTCACGCCCGGCTGCGTGGCCAGCCAGGCCGCGAGCGTGCGCGCCGCGGCGTCGTGCGCGTGGTAGCGCAGCGCCAGCGTGGGCAGGCCGCGCAGCACGAACTCGGCGTCGTTGGCGGCCACGCCCAGGCCCAGCTGGCCATGCACGCGCAGCAGGCGCAGGTGCAGCTTCTCGTCACGCGTGACCACGGCGCCCATCAGCACGTCGGCGCCGCCCGAGGGGTACTTGGTGAGCGCGTGCATCACGATGTCGACACCTGCATCGAAGGCGCGGAAGGCCAGGCCGGCGCCCCAGGTGTTGTCGAGCGCGGTGAGCACGCCGCGCGCCCTGGCCGCGGCCACCAGGGCCGGCAGATCGGGGAACTCCATGGTCACCGAGCCGGGCGCCTCGATCCACACCAGCTTGGTGCGGTGGCTGATGCGCGCGGCCAGGTCGGCCGGGTCCATCGGGTCGTACAGCTGGTGCGTGATGCCCCAGCGCGACAGCACGCTGGCCGCCATGTCGGCCGAGGGGCCGTAGACATTGGCCGGGATCAGCAGTTCGTCGCCCTGGGCCAGCAAGCCGAGGTTGACGTTGGTGATCGCTGCCAGCCCGCTGGGCGACAGGATGCAGAACTGCCCGCCTTCCAGCGTGGCCAGGCGCTCTTCCAGCTGGTAGGTGGTGGGCGTGCCGCGCAGGCCGTAGGTGTAGCCGGTCTTGGCGGTGTAGCTGCGCGCCTGCAGCGCGGCCACGCTGGGAAAGATCACCGTGGAGGCCTTGAACACCCCGGGCGGCACCGCCTGCCAGGTGTCGGGCGGCTGGTAGGGGTGGTGGATCAGGCCGGTGATCAGGTCGTCGGATGGGTTCATGTCGGCAGTGCCACGAGGTCATGGCCTTCCACGGCCAGGATGCGCGCCTTGGTGAACTCGCCCACCTTCAGCGTCTTGCTGGCCTTCTCGGGCGGCAGCAGGCGCACGCTGCCGTCGATCTCAGGGGCATCGGCAAAGCTGCGGCCGCGGCCGCCCTTGCGGCCCAGCGCCGGGGCATGGTCTACCAGCACCTGCATGGTGGCGCCCACGCGGCGCGCCAGGCGCTGGATGGACACGTCCTCGGCCACGGCCATGAAGCGCGCGCGGCGCTCTTCCCGCAGCTCATCCGGCAAGGCACCGGGCAGTTCGTTGGCCGTGGCGCCCTTGACCGGCGAGTAGGCAAAGCAGCCCGCGCGGTCGATCTGCGCCTCGCGCACGAAATCGAG
>CAYPDO010000682.1:0-2811 GCA_964409495.1 uncultured Bordetella sp. | reverse complement strand
ACCACAGGGTCTCGAGGAACTCCACGCGCACATGGCCCTCGCTCTTGTAGCGCTTGAGGCGCTCGCTGCAGGCGCTGAGCCAGCGCAGGTAGTTCACGCGCTCGTCGGTGCGTTCGAAGCTGGGTCGCGGCGGCGCGGCGGCGGCAATGGCGGCACTGAGCGCGGTGCGCACGGCGTTGGCCAGCGGCTCCTCGCGCTGCGCGCCGGCGCGCGTGCTGCCCGGCCACAGCGGCAGCGCCGCGGCCAGCGGTGCCGCCAGGCTGCGCAGCGCCACCCGCCGCCGCATCACCGCCCCACCCCCTGGTGGCCCGGCGGCGGCGTGGCGCTGCGGCCGGCGGCCAGCCAGGCCTCGGCCGGCAGGCGCAGCCCGCGCCGCGTGGCCCAGGCACCCAGCGCCATCAGCCCGGCCCACAGCCCCACGCCGGCGCCAAAGGCCGTCAGCACGCCCGGCCGCCAGGCACTGGCCCAGGCGCACCAGGCGGCCACCGTGAACAGCGAACTCAGCAGGTACAGGCTCAGCGTCTGGCGCCCGGCAGCCACCAGCCAGGCCGGCCAGCGCGGCACGGCCTGCAGCAGCCAGGGCACCCACACCAGCACCGCCAGCGCGCCCAGCAGGCCGTGCACCAGCTCGGCCAGCGCCTGGCCATCGCCCAGCAGCAGCGGTGCCATGCCGGCGGACCACAGCAGCTGCAGCAGCAGCATCGGTGCCGCCCAGCGCGCCAGGCGCTGGCGCAGCGGCTGCCAGCGGCGGTGGGTCAGCAGGCGCAGGCGGCCGGCCAGCAGGCCCAGCCCGGTGAGCCCCAGCATCCACGGCCACACCACCAGCAGCACGGCCATCAGGTAGCTCAGGTAGCCGATGGCGTTCTCGCGCCACCAGTCCGGCCAGTCCAGCCAGTCGGCCAGCGGCAGTTCGTCAGACGGCGGCGCGCCGGCCGCCAGCAGGCCCGCCGCCAACTGCAGCAACAGGCCCGCACCCAGCCACAGCCGCACCCGCCGCCAGACGCGCCCAAGCCGCCAGCCGCGCCAGCGCCGCAGCCAGTGGCCCAGCAGCGCGTACTGCGACACGATGTCGCCCAGGTACAGCAGCAGGCCGTGCGCCAGGCCCAGGCCCAGCAGGCGCCGCAGCCGGCGTGGCGCATCGCCGCCCAGCGTGAGGCTGTAGCCGAACAGCAGCATCAGCAGTGCCAGGCCCTTGCCATGCAGCAGGGCCAGCACGCCGACACCAGCGATCCAGGCGAGTGCGCCGTCCGTGGCGCCGGGCGCCGGCAGCACGCCACCGGCGGGCATGCCGTGGTAGCCGGCAAAGTTCACCACCGCCACGGGCAGCAGCGCCAGCGCGCGCAGGCCGTCGATGGCCTCGATGCGCGGGCGCGACGTGGGGGCGGGCGGGTACGGCAAGGCGCGCCGGCGCTGCGGCCGCGCTCAGGCGGCCAGGCGCGCCTTCACCAGCGCGGCCGCCTCGGCCAGCGGCGTGGCGGTGGCAGCGGCCTCGCGGCGGCCCTGCACCTCCACCGTGCCGGCCTTCAGGCCGCGGTCGGAGATCACCACGCGCTGCGGCACGCCGATCAGCTCCCAGTCGGCAAACATCGCGCCGGGGCGCTCGCCGCGGTCATCGAGCAGCACGTCCACGCCGGCGGCCTGCAGCTCGGCATACAGCGCCTCGGCCGCGGCCTTGACCTCGGCCGAGCGGTCCATGCCGATCGGGCAGATCACGGCCTGGAAGGGCGCGATGGCCGCCGGCCAGATGATGCCGCGCTCGTCGTGGTTCTGCTCGATGGCCGCACCCAGGATGCGCGTGACGCCGATGCCGTAGCAGCCCATCTCGAACAGCGCCGGCTTGCCGGTCTCATCCAGGAAGCTGGCGTTCATGGCCTTGCTGTACTTGGTGCCGAGGTAGAACACATGGCCGACCTCGATGCCGCGCTCGATGGCCAGCACGCCCTGGCCATCGGGCGAGGGATCACCTTCGACGACATTGCGGATGTCGGCCACCAGATCAGGCTCGGGCAGGTCGCGGCCCCAGTTGGCGCCGGTGTAGTGGAAGTCGGCCTCATTGGCGCCACACACCCAGTCGGCCATCACGGCCACGCTGCGGTCGGCGATCACCTTCACCGGCTGCTTCAGGCCGATCGGGCCCAGATAGCCGGGCTTGGCGCCGAAGTGGTCCTCGATCTCGGCCACGGTGGCGAAGCGGAAGCCGGCCTTCAGGCCGTCGAGCTTGCCCACCTTCACTTCGTTCATGTCGTGATCGCCGCGCAGCAGCAGCAGCCACACGGTGGTGTGCTGGAGCACGCCCTGCTCGTCCAGCGTGTCGGTGGCCAGCACCAGGCTCTTGACCGTCTGCTTCAGGTCGAGGCCCAGCAAGGCCGCCACATCGGCGCAGGTGCTCTTGCCGGGCGTGGGCGTCTTGGCGAGTGCCTGCGTGGCGGCGGCGCGCGGCGTGGCCGGCGCCACGGCTTCGGCCAGCTCGATGTTGGCGGCGTAGTCGCTGGTCGGGCAGTAGATGATGGCGTCTTCGCCGGTCTTGGCGATCACCTGGAACTCATGGCTGCGGTCGCCGCCGATGGCGCCGGTGTCGGCGGCCACCGCACGGTAGCTGAGACCGAAGCGGTCGAAGATGCGCTTGTAGGCCGCGAACATGGCCTCGTAGCTCTTGCCGGCACTGGCCGCATCACGGTCGAAGGAGTAGGCGTCCTTCATCGTGAACTCGCGGCCGCGCATGATGCCGAAGCGGGGGCGGCGCTCGTCGCGGAACTTGGTCTGGATGTGGAAGAAGTTCTTCGGCAGCTGCTTGTAGCTGCGCAGCTCCTG
>CAYPDO010000681.1:0-2812 GCA_964409495.1 uncultured Bordetella sp. | reverse complement strand
TCGAAGATGTTGAAGTCGCCCAGCAGCAGCAGGTTGTCGCGCTGCGGCTTCGCTTCGGGCGCGTACAGCGGTGCGCCCGAGAACTTGGCCGAGTGCCTGGCAATGGTCTTGGCCAGCGCGGTGATTTCCTGCAGACGCCGCGGGTCGAGCGCGGTGTCGGTGCCGTAGTAGATGTGCACCGTGACCAGCGTGAAATAGGCCCAGCCGGCGCGAAAGGTGGCGATGTAGGGCGAGCGCGCCAGCTGGCGCGGCTCGGGCGTTGCATCGGCCGCGGTGTCGGGCCGCGGCAGCACCAGCTCGGCGGCCAGGCCGGTGAACGAGACCTTGGCGCGGTCATACACGAAGGCCATGCGCTCGGCATTGCCCGAGCGGCCCAGCGTGACATCGGTGACCAGGTAGTCCCAGCCGGCACCCAGCAGCCGCACCAGGCGCTGCAGCGCGTAGAGGCTTTCACGCACCTCCTGCACCGCGATCAGGTCGAAGCGGCTGGCCACCTCGGCCAGGTAGAAGTAGCACTCGTCGCTGCGCGGCCCGTAGCGGGCGGCGTCGAACTCGCGCAGGTTCCAGGTGGCCAGCAGCAGGCGCTGCTGGCGGCGTGGCGGCAGTTCTAGGGCCAGCGCCGTGCGCAGCCGCTGCAGGCCCTGCACGGTGCGCTGGCGCACCGCCGGATCCTCGATGCGGGTCAGATCGGCATAGCGGGGCATGGTCGGGCTCCGACAGGCTGCAACAGGCACAGGCTAGGCCGGGGCCATGGCCGCGTCCATCCCCATGGCCTGCGAGGCGGCAGGCAGCGCATCGCCGGGCCGGGCCGTGCTGGCACAATGCGCCCGGCCCCGCCCGGGGCCACGGCAGACGACGCGGAGGCTTGGGGGAGCGGTTTAACCCAGCAGTCTTGAAAACTGCCGGCCCGCAAGGGCCCGTGAGTTCGAATCTCACAGCCTCCGCCAACCGCCGAGCCACTCGCTTCATGCGTTCGACTGAAACGCAGCGCGGGCATGGCGCATGCGCGCGCGCCGTGCGCGGCACCTCATCAATACACCCGATGCGCGATCTGGCCATGGCCCTAAATTGGCCGTGGTTGAGTTTTCCGCATTCGGCTGCGTGAGTCGACGGATCCGCCCGCCAAGCCCCAGCAGACCTCATGTGCGCACGCGCCTCGGGTCCGATGGCGCGCCCTTTGCACACCCGGCCGCGCGCCGCGGTCCACCTGAGGATCCAGCAATGCCATTCAACATCGACTGGGCAGACCTCTGGCCCAACAGTCGCGCCGAACTGCAGGACGATCACGACATGATCGTCCTGTCGGTGCAGAACAACGTGGTCGGCGTGTCTGGGGTTCGCATCATGCTGATCCGTGCGCCACACGTCAGCTGGTGGAAGGGATTCGGCCTGGTTGATGCGCAAGGGCGTCAAATCGGGGGCATCTTCGGGGGCCAGGATGGCCAAGCCGTCACAGAGCACGACTACAGCATGGCAGAGGTCGGGCGTGCGGTCCGACTGGAACTGTGGAAGGCCAAGGCCCTGGGCGTTCACACCCACACCTATTCGATTGCGAACCTCGGCCCGCTGGCGCAGGGCACGGTGGTCGAACTGCGCTGGGTTCAGGACCAACTTGGCCTGAGGAACGCGCGTTTCGTGTCCGCACTCTTCACCGGTGTTGGTAGCCAGGACAATCAGGCGCGCACCCTGACCGTTGCAGCGGGCGCGCGTTTCCAGCTCGAGACACGGGTGAATAATGTGGGCAGCACGATCGCCTTCGAGTCCGGGCTCGATTTCCGCATCGGATCGCAGAACCCACAGGACAACACCACGTGGGGCACCAATCGCTGGGAGCTCGGGGGCGACATCGCGCCGGACGCTGGGCGCGCCGTTGTCTTGAACCTGACGGCCCCGTCGACCCCGGGCACGTTTGCCCTGTCGCTGCGCATGGTTCAGGATGGCGTGGCCTGGTTCGGCGACACCTTCGAATACTCGGCAACCGTCGGCCCAGGCGGCAACCAAGCCCCCCCCGGCAAGGCTTGCATCCTGTCGGCCCTGCTGTTCGGTCTCGGGGCGATCTGCCCGCCTGCCCGCGATGTTCTCGACGGCGCCCGGCAACTGCGCAGCCTGCTGAACCGCAGCGCGGCCGGAGAGCAACTGGTGGCCACGTACCGCAACCTGGGCCGATCGGGAGAACTGCAGTCGGTGATCACCCGCGATCCAAAACTGCTGTACAGATGCCTGTCACTGGCCGGTTCGCTGGCCGGTCGCGCGCAGACCGTGTCCGAGCGCGATCTGCCGCCTGCCTTGTCGCATGCACTGCCCGAGTTCGAGCGCATCCTGGACGACCTGCATGCCCGGTCAAGCGCGCCCACGCAGCAGCAGCTGGAGCACGCACGGCACCTGATGCGCGCCTTCGTCTCGGCCTGACGACCCGCGCCCTGGCCTGGCCTGGCCTGGCCTGCAGATGGCCAGCGCCACCACGCGGCGCGGCAGGCCTTCATCGGCCCCCTGCTGCGCGCGCAGACCGTCAGTACTTGACCCGCGCGTACCAGGTCTGCTGGGCCGCCTCTCGCGCCTGGCCCAGCGTGTGGATGCCCATGGCGGCCAGCAGCGGCACCAGCTTCAGGAACACCTCGGCGGTGACCAGCGCATCGCCCAGCGCGGTGTGCCGGCCCACCACGGTGATGCCGAAACGCTCGGCAATCGCCTCCAGGCGATGCGACTCCTGCTGTGGGTGCACCAGGGCCGACAGCAGCAGCGTGTCGAGCACCGGCTGCTCGAAGCGCACGCCGGTGCTGGCTTCCTTGAGCTGCAGGAAACGCATGTCGAA
>CAYPDO010000680.1:0-2816 GCA_964409495.1 uncultured Bordetella sp. | reverse complement strand
AGCATGAAATATCTTTCCCCACCGGGGGAGGGAACAGGAGAACGCAATGTCTAGAGTCCAAGTGACAGGCGTCGCCGTGCTCGGCGCCGGCGTGATGGGCGCGCAGATCGCCGCCCATCTGGTCAACGTCAAGGTGCCGGTGGTGCTGTTCGACCTGCCCGCCAAGGAAGGCCCGAAGAACGGCATCGTGCTGAAGGCGCTCGACGGCCTGAAGAAGCTGAAGCCCAGCCCGATCGGCGTGGCCGACGACCTGGCGCTGATCCAGCCCGCCAATTACGAAGAGCACCTGGCGCTGCTGGCCGATTGCGACTTGGTGATCGAGGCCATTGCCGAGCGCATGGACTGGAAGCTGGATCTCTACACCAAGATCGCGCCGCACGTGGCCGCGCACGCCATCGTGGCCAGCAACACCTCGGGCCTGTCCATCACCAAGCTCAGCGAGGTGCTGCCCGAGAGCCTGAAGCCCAACTTCTGCGGCATCCACTTCTTCAACCCGCCGCGCTACATGCAGCTGGTGGAGCTGATCCCCACGCCGACGACGCGTGCGGACGTGCTGGATCAGCTGGAAGCCTTTGCCACGCGCACGCTGGGCAAGGGCATCGTGCGCGCCAAGGACACGCCGAACTTCGTGGCCAACCGCGTGGGCATTGCCGGCATGCTGGCCACCATCGCCGAGGCCGAGAAGGCCGGCCTGAGCTACGACGTGGTCGACGACCTCACCGGCAAGAAGCTGGGCCGCGCCAGCAGCGGCACCTTCCGCACGGCCGACGTGGTGGGCATCGACACCATGGCCCATGTGATGAAGACCATGCAGGACAACCTGCAGGCCGATCCGTTCTACGCCAGCTATGCCACGCCGGCGGCGGTGAGCACGCTGATCGCCGCCGGCGCGCTGGGCCAGAAGAGCAAGGCCGGCTTCTACAAGAAGCTGGGCAAGGATGTGCTGCGCTTCGACGCCGCCAAGGGCGATTACGTGCCCGCCGGCGCCAAGGCCGACGCGCTGGTCGACCGCATCCTGAAGAAGCCCGCGGCCGAGCGCCTGAAGCTGCTGCGCGAGTCCAGCAATCCGCAGGCGCAGTTCCTGTGGGCCATCTTCCGTAACAGCTTCCACTACGTGGCCGTGCACCTGGCCGAGATCGCCGACACGGCGCGCGAGGTGGATCTGGCGATGCGCTGGGGCTTCGGCATGAAGCAGGGCCCGTTCGAGCTGTGGCAGGCCGCCGGCTGGGCGCAGGTGGCCGAGTGGGTGAAGGCCGACATCGACGCCGGCAAGGCGCTGTGCAACGCACCGCTGCCGGCCTGGGTGTTCGACGGCCCGGTCGCCCAGCATGCGGGTGTGCACACGGCCGAGGGCTCGTGGAGCGCCGCGCAGGGCCGCTTCATCCCCCGCGCCAAGCTGCCGGTGTATGCGCGCCAGCTGTTCCCCGAGCAGTTGCTGGGCGAGGGCGGTGTGGATGCCGCCACCGCGGGCACCGAGCTGTTCAAGAACGACGAGTGCCGCGTGTGGACGCTGGACGGCCAGGTGGCCATCCTCACGCTCACCGGCAAGATGCACACCATCGGCCCGGGCACCGTGGAAGGCCTGCTGAAGGGCATCGAGCTGGCCGAGGCGCAGTACGACGGCCTGGTGATCTGGTCGCCGGACGAGCCCTTCTCGGCCGGTGCCAACCTCGAGGCCATGCTGCCCACCTTCATGAAGATGGGCGCCAAGGGCATCGCCCCTGAGGTCAAGAAGCTGCAGGACGCGTTGCTGCGCCTGCGCTACGCCAGCGTGCCCACCGTGGCCGCAGTGCGTGGCCTGGCGCTGGGCGGCGGCTGCGAGATCGCCGTGGCTGCGGCGCGCCGCGTGGCGCACATGGAAAGCTACATCGGCCTGGTGGAAGTGGGCGTGGGACTGATCCCCGGGGGTGGCGGCCTGACCTACATCGCCCGCCGCGCGGCCGAAAAGGCGGCGCTCACCGGCGCGGCCGACCTGCTGCCGGGCCTGAAGGACGCCTTCCAGGCGGCCGCCATGGCCACCGTGGGCACCAGCGCCATCGAGAGCCGCAAGCTGGGCTACCTGCTGGGTGACGACGTCATCGTGGCGCACCGCGACGAGCTGCTGTTCATTGCCATCGAGCAGGTGAAGTCGATGGCGGCCTCGAACTGGCGCGCGCCGCTGAAGACGCTGTTCCCGGTGGCCGGCCGAAATGCCAAGGCCACCATCCAGGCGCAGCTGGTGGGCATGCGCGACGGCGGCTTCATCAGCGCGCACGATTTCCACATCGCCAGCCTGATCGCCGACGTGGTGACCGGCGGCGACGTGGACGCCGGCACCCTGGTGAGCGAGGAGTACCTGATGGCGCTGGAGCGCAAGCACTTCTGCAGCCTGCTCGAGAACCCCAAGACCCAGGAACGCATCATGGGTCTCCTGCAAACCGGCAAGCCGGTGCGCAATTGATCGGAGCGACGAAGCATGACGAAACAAGTTCAAGACGCCTACATCGTCGCGGCCAGCCGCACGCCCATCGGCAAGTCGGGCCGCGGCGTGTTCCGCAACACCCGTTCCGATGATCTGCTGATCACCGCGCTGCAGGCCGCGCTGGCCCAGGTGCCCACGCTGGATCCCAAGGCGATTGAAGACGCCATCATCGGCTGCAGCTTCCCGGAAGGGGAGCAGGGCATGAACATGGCGCGCATCGCCGTGGCCCTGGCCGGGTTGCCCAACAGCGTGGGCGGCGTCACCATCAACCGCTTCTGCGCCTCGGGCCTGACCGCCATCCAGATGGCGGCCGACCGCATCCGCGTCGGCGAGGCCGACGTGATGATCGCCGGCG
>CAYPDO010000679.1:0-2820 GCA_964409495.1 uncultured Bordetella sp. | reverse complement strand
CCGCACCTTGCTGGCCACCGCCAAGTCCATCGGCGAGCTGCTGGAGGTGGTGGGCCGCGGCGCCGAGGCCGAGGTGCGTGCCACGGTGCCGTACTCGGCACTGGAGGCCTTCGAGGCCGACAACCGCAGCCGCATGTACTACCGCGTCACCGGCTTCCAGGGCGAGCATGTGTCGGGTTTCGACGACCTGCCGGTATGGCGCGGCCGCATCCCTGACCGCGGCATCTACGCCGCGCTGGTGGATTTCTACGACGAGCGCTACCGCGGCCAGCCGGTGCGCGTGGCGGTGCTGCTGCAGCCGGTGGCCAGCCCGGTGACCCAGGGCACGGCCACCATCCAGGTGGCCGAGACGCTGGAGCTGCGCCAGACGCTGGCGCGCCAGATGCTGCTGGACACGCTGGGGCGCCAGGCCCTGCTGATGGTGGTGATCGCCGTGGTGGTGGCGGCGGTGGTGCACTGGGTGACGCGGCCGGTGCACCGGCTCAGCGCGGCCATCGTCGCACGCGGCCCCGGCGAGCTGGCGCCGCTGGACGGCGCCGAAGCCCCGCGCGAGCTGCGCCCGCTGATCGAGGCCACCAATGACGCGCTGCAGCGCCAGGCGCGGCTGCTGGCGCACCAGAAGCGCTTCGTGCGCGATGCCTCGCACCAGCTGCGCACGCCGCTGGCCGTGCTGCGCGTGCAGCTGCAGTCGGCCCTGCGCGGCGACCTGCCGGCGCGCGAGGCGCTGCTGGAGATCGGCCACACCGTCGACGGTGCCACGCGGCTGGCCAACCAGATGCTAGCGCTGGCCAAGGTGGAGCAGCTGCGCCAGCAGGGCGATGCGCCGGTGCTCGACTGGGCCGCCGTGCTGCGCGACGTGGCGCTGGACCTGGCGCCGCTGGTGGCCGCGCGCAACCTCGATTTCGAGCTCGACGTGGCGCCGCTGGCAGTGCGCGGCCACGACTGGTCGCTGCGCGAACTGGCGCGCAACCTGCTGCACAACGCCATCCGCGTGTCGCCCGAGGGCGCACCGCTCACCGTGCGCCTGGCCGACGAGGCGGGCACCGCGCCGGCCGAGCGCATCGCCGTGCTGTCGTTCATCGACCACGGCCCCGGCATCGCCGACGCACTGCGCCCGCGCCTGATGCAGCCTTTTGCCCGCGGCGATGCCGACACCGTGGCCGCCGACGGTGCCGGCCTGGGCCTGGCCATCTGCCGCGAGATCGTGGCCGCGCTGGGCGGCCGGCTGGCGCTGGACAACCGCATCGTCGATGGCCAAATCGCCGGGCTGGTGGCCACGGTGCGCCTGCCCATCGTCGACAATCCGGGCCGATGAGCCCCCGCGACAAGACGCCCCCGCCATCCCTCGGCACCGATGCCGACGCGCTGCGCCTGGACAAGTGGCTGTGGGCGGCGCGCTTCTACAAGACCCGTTCGCTGGCCGCCGACGAGATCGGCAAGGGCCGCATCGCCGTCAACGGCCAGCCGGCCAAGCCCTCGCGCACGCTGCGGCCCGGCGACAGCGTGGAGCTGCGCCAGGGCCCGGTGCGCCGCACCGTGGTGGTGAAGTCGCTCAGCGCCATGCGCGGCCCGGCGCCGGTGGCCCAGGCCCTGTACGAGGAAACACCCGAGAGCCTGGCCGGCCGCCAGCAGGCCGCCGAGGCGCGCCGCCTGGCCGCCGAACCGGCGCTGGCCATTGCCGCCAGCCGCCTGGGCCGGCCCACCAAGCGCAACCGGCGCGAGCTGGAACGCGCCCAGGGCCATCTTCAGGATGGCGATGCGCCGCCACCGCCACCCGGCTGGCAGCGCTGGCGCGCCGAGATCGACGACGCCTGAAACGATGGTGCCCCCACGTCGCTGCGCTCCTGCCCCCCGAGGGGGCGCTCAGTCCCTTGGGGCGGCCCGGCGGGACTGAGGCCGCCTCGCGTCACCGCCCGGCGCAGCACAGTTCGATTTCCCCCTCTTGAAACGCGGGCAACGCCCCCCACCTCGCCTGCAATCGTGTTCAACCCCTTCAAGAAAACCGCCAAGGCCACCGAGATGACCCCGGAGAACAACCCGTCTTCGTCCGCCCCGCAACCCGACGACGCGCTGGCCGCAGCCGCAGCCGCCGCCGCACAGGCCGCCGCCGGCGCGCCCGAGATCAACCTGGACGCCGTGGCGGCCGCCGAGCCCTCGCTCGAGCAGCGCCTGGCAGAACTGCAGGCCAAGCACACCGAGATGTCGGACGCCTACCTGCGCGCCAAGGCCGAGACCGAGAACATCCGCCGCCGCAGCGAAGATGAAGTGGCCAAGGTGCGCAAGTTCGCCGTGGAGTCGTTTGCCGAGAGCCTGCTGCCGGTGATGGACAGCATGCAGGCCGCCATCGCCATGCCCGACGCCAAGGTGGAGCAGGTGCTCGAAGGCGTGCACGCCACGCTGCGCCAGCTGACCCAGGCGCTGGAGCGCAACAAGGTGGTGCAGATCGCCCCGCCGGCCGGTACCAAGTTCGACCCGCACCAGCACCAGGCCATCAGCATGGTGCCCGCCGATCAAGACCCCAACACCGTGGTGGCCGTGCTGCAAAAGGGCTACCTGATCGCCGACCGCGTGCTACGGCCGGCCCTGGTGACCGTGGCCGCGCCGAAGTGAATGCCGGACGTGAGCCACCACTGACCTGACGCAAGGCCGCCGCGCGCCACCCTTGAAAGCGCCGCCGGCAACCACAACTCCAAGACAACCGAATCCCTCTCACACGGAGCAATAACATGGGCAAGATCATCGGCATCGACCTGGGCACCACCAACTCGTGCGTGGCCATCATGGAAGGCAACACCACCAAGGTCATCGAGAACAGCGAGG
>CAYPDO010000678.1:0-2821 GCA_964409495.1 uncultured Bordetella sp. | reverse complement strand
GACAGCCGCACCTACGAGGGCGCCTACATGGCCGGCATCGTGGCCGGCAGCATGACCAAGACCCATGTGCTGGGCGTGGTGGGCTCGATCCCCATCCCCGAGGTCATCCGCAACATCAACAGCTTCACGCTCGGCGCGCAGAGCGTGAACCCGAAGATCAAGACCAAGGTGGTCTGGGTCAACGAGTGGTTCAACCCGCCGAAGGAAACCGAGGCCGCCACCGCGCTGATCGACGGCGGCGCCGACGTGCTGATGCAGAACACCGACTCGGCCGCCGTGCTCAAGACGGCTGAAGAGAAGGGCGAGCGCGCCGTGGGCTGGGACAGCGACATGAGCGCCTACGGCCCCAAGGCCCACCTGGGCTCGGCCATCATCAACTGGGGCCCGTACTACACCAAGGCGGTGGGCGAGATGCTGGAAGGCAAGTGGGCCACCGGCCAGGCCTGGTGGGGCGTGAAGGAAGGCGCCATCGACTTCGTCTCGGTGGCCGCCGACGTGCCCGAGGCCGCGAAGAAGAAGCTCGACGACGTGAAGGCCGGGCTGAAGGACGGCAGCTTCGTGATCTGGAAGGGCCCGCTGGTCGACAACACCGGCAAGACCGTGCTCGAGAAGGACAAGACGGCCGACGACGCCTTTCTGGGCGGCGTGAAGTTCTACGTCAAGGGCGTGGACGGCAAGGTGCCCGGCGAAGGCAAGTGAGCCGCCGCACCGCCGGCCGGGAAGTTGCCGGTCTGGCACCCCGGCCATCTGGATGTGGCGCGTGGGGAAGCCTGGACACCCGGGCTGGCGGCCGCGGCAGCGGTCAAGCTGCGCGGCCGGGGCGTCGATAAGCCGGGCAAGATCCATCCGCCCCGGCGGGCTGATCGCGCGCCCGGCCGCGCCGCGGCGGCGGCCGGGGTGCTTGCCCGCCCATGCCCGATGCCCTGATGCCGACCACCCACGACGCCCGCGTCGTGGCGTTGTCGTTCCTGATCGCCCTGGCCGCCTCGTATGTGGCGCTGGAGCTTGCCCGCCGTGTGCGCAGCCCCGACCGGCTGCTGGCGCTGGGCTGGGGCCTGGGCGGCTCGCTGGCCATGGGCACCGGCATCTGGGCCATGCACTTTCTCGGCATGCTGGCCTTCGAGCTGCCGGTGGCGGTGGGCTATGCACCGCTGCCCACGGCGCTGTCCTGGCTGGCGGCGGTGGCGGTGTCGATGGTGGCCATGCTGGCCGCCGCCCGGCCCGCGCTGGGCCGGGCCGGCCTGATGGGCGCGGCACTGGCCATGGGCAGCGGCATCTGCGCCATGCACTACATCGGCATGGCCGCGCTGCGGTTCGCCCCCGGCATCCGCTGGCACCTGCCCACGGTGGCGGTCTCGGCGGCCGTGGCGGTGGGCGCCTCGGCGCTGGCCCTGGGCCTGTTCACGCGGCTTGACACCCTGGCCCAGGGCCACCGGCGCCTCGGCCAGCTGCTGGCAGCGGCCTTGATGGCGCTGGGCATCGGCGGCATGCACTACACCGGCATGGCCGCGGCGGGCTTTCCGGCCGGCGCGGTGTGCCTCACGGCGGGCCAGCTGCGGGGCGATGGCATGGCCCTGCTGGTGGCCTTTGCGGCCCTGCTGCTGTTGGGCCTGACCTTCTTCTCCTCGCTGCTGGAAGACCGCATGCAGCGCCGTGCGATGGCGCTGGCCGAGTCGCTGAGTGCCAAGAACGCCGAGCTGCAGCGCGCGCTGCTGCACGACCCGATCACCGATCTGCCCAACCGCCTGCTGTTCGACGACCGCCTGGCGCAGGTGGCGCGGCGCTGCGACCGCGAGGGCCACTGTGCCGCGCTGCTGGTGATCGACCTGGACGGCTTCAAGGACCTGAACGACCAGTTCGGCCATGCGGCTGGCGATGCCGTGCTGCGCCAGGTGGCGGCGCGGCTGCGCAGCCTGGCACGCCAGTCGGACACGCTGGCGCGGCTGGGCGGTGACGAGTTCGTGCTGCTGATCGACGAGGTGCCCGATGCCGCCACCGCGCATGGCGTGAGCCTGCGCGTGCAGGACGCGCTGCAGGCCGCGTTTGCGCTGCATGGCCAGGAGGTGCGGCTGAGCGCGGCCATCGGCATGGCCCTGTACCCGGCCGATGCCTCGATCGACAAGCTGCTCACCTGTGCCGACACGGCCATGGTGGAGGCCAAGCGCCAGGGCGGCGGGCGGGCGCTGTTCTTCGCCCCCGGCATGGAGAGCGAGACCCGTGAACTGGTGGCGCTGAAGCTGGACCTGCGCCGTGCCATCGAACAGCCTGGCCGCGGCGAGCTGAGCCTGCACTACCAGCCCAAGGTGCAGGCCGTGGACGGCCGCGTCACCGGCGTCGAGGCCCTGCTGCGCTGGCAGCATCCCGAGCGCGGGCCGGTCAGCCCGCTGGTGTTCATCGACCTGGCCGAGCGCTTCGGCCTGATCGCGGCGCTGGGCGACTGGGTCATCGACGAGGCCTGCCGCCAGATGGCGGCCTGGCGCGCCCAGGGGCTGACGCTGCGGGTGGCGGTGAACCTGTCGATGCACCAGCTGCGCCAGCCCTCGCTGGTGACCCATGTGCAGCGCGCGCTGCAGCGCAACGGCCTGCCGCCCGAGCAGCTGATGTTCGAGATCACCGAGTCGGCAGCCATGACCCACATCGACACCACGCTGCGCGTGTTTGCCGAGCTGTCGCACCTGGGCACCGAGCTGTCGATCGACGACTTCGGCACCGGCTACTCCAGCCTGGCCTACCTGCGCCGCCTGCCGGCCGGCCAGCTGAAGATCGACCGCAGTTTCGTGAAGGATCTCGACAGCAGCGCCGATGCGCGCGCCATCGTCGA
>CAYPDO010000677.1:0-2837 GCA_964409495.1 uncultured Bordetella sp. | reverse complement strand
CACCTGGACATGGACGCCTTCTATGCCTCGGTGGAACTGCTGCGCTACCCGGAGCTGAAGGGCCAGCCGGTGGTCATCGGCGGTGGCCGGCGCCACCAGCCCGAGCTGCTGCCCGACGGCACGCGGCGCTTCGCCACGCTGGCCGGCTATGCCGGGCGCGGCGTGGTGACCACGGCCACCTACGCGGCGCGCGACTACGGCGTGCATTCCGGCATGGGCCTGATGAAGGCCGCCGCGCGCGCCCCCGATGCGGTGCTGCTGCCCACCGATTTCGAGCAGTACCGGCTGTACTCGCGCCGCTTCAAGGCCGCGGTGGCCGAACTGGCGCCGGTGATCGAGGACCGCGGCATCGACGAGATCTACATCGACCTCACCGAGGTGCCCGGCGCGCAGGACACGCTGGGCCACGACCCGCACGGCGGCGTGCGCGCGCTGGCGCTGGAGATCAAGAACAACGTGCGCTCGGCCACCGGCCTGAGCTGCTCGATCGGCGTGACGCCGAACAAGCTGCTGTCGAAGATCGCCAGCGAGCTTGACAAGCCCGACGGCCTGGCCCTGCTGACCGAGGCCGACATCCCCACGCGCATCTGGCCGCTGCCGGTGCGCAGCATCAACGGCATCGGCCCCAAGGCCGGCGCCAAGCTGCTGGCGCAGGGCTGGAAGACCATCGGCGACATCGCGGCGCAGCCGCCCGCGCTGCTGGTGGAGCTGTTCGGCCGCAGCTACGGCAGCTGGCTGCACGAGGCCTCGCATGGCCACGACGAGCGCCCGGTGGTCACCCACAGCGAGCCGGTGTCGATGAGCCGTGAAACCACCTTCGAGCGCGACCTGCACGCCCGGCGCGACCGCGCCGAGCTCACCCGCATCTTCACCCGCCTGGCCGAGCAGGTGGCTGGCGACCTGCAGCGCAAGGGCTATGTGGGCCGCACCATCGGCATCAAGCTGCGCTTTGACGACTTCAAGACCGTCACCCGCGACATGACCGTGGAAACACCCACCGCCGATGCCAGCGCCATCCGCCTGGCCGCCGGCCTGTGCCTGAAGCGCGTGGACCTGAGCCGCCGCCTGCGACTCTTGGGGGTGCGGGTGGGTGCGCTGCAGCGCGTGGCGCTTCTATCATCCACGCCACAATGATGCCCACCCCCCTGCCCCACCACGCCCCGAGCGCCCGGCGCGTCATGCGCGCGCCGCCAGCAGCGGCTGCACGCGGCCTGCTCGCCCTCGCCCTGCTCGCCGGCGGCCTGCTGGGCGGCCATGCCGCGCGCGCCGGCCAGTTGCAGGTGAGCGTCGTCGATGCCGACGGCAAGCCCGCGGCCGACGTGGTGGTCAGCGCGCAGCCCACCGGCATCTGGCCCTCGCAGCCCCTGCCCGAGGCGGCGCTGATCGTGCAGCAGGGCAGCAAGTTCATGCCCTACGTCACCGCGGTGCCGGTGGGGGCCACGGTGCGCTTCGTCAACCGCGACCGCTACGACCACCATGTGCGCTCGCAGCCCGGCGGGCCGCTGGGCAGCATCGCGCCGGCGCAGCAGTTCGAGTTCCGCCTCGGGGCGCTGCGCGGCGGCAGGGAAACCACGCAGGAACTCAAGGCCGACACGCCCGGCGTGGTGACCCTGGGCTGCCACCTGCACGGCGCCATGCGCGGCCATCTGGTGATCAGCAGCACGCCCTGGGTGGCGGTGAGCAACGAGCGCGGCCAGGTCACGCTGGCCAACCTGCCCGATGGCCCGGTGCAGCTGCGCCTGTGGCACCCCGACCAGCTGGTCGAGCAGCCGGTGCAGCGTGTGCAGGCCGCCGGCAACACCAGCGCCGAGGCGACACTGAACTTCGCACCCCGGCCGCGCCGCAGCCCGCCGCCACCGCCGCGCGACTACAACACCACCTATTGACGCTGGCGCGGCGCCGCGCCGGATGGCCGGCTGGGCAGGCGCCACATCCACAGCGCCACCAGTGCGCAGCAGGCCGCCGGCAGCCAGCACCAGCGCAGCGGCAGCTTCCAGGCGCCGATGGCCGAGCCGATGGCCATCATCGTCCAGGCCAGCTGCTTGGCGCGCAGCGGGATCGCGTGGTGCAGGCGCCAGTCGCGCACCATCGGCCCGAATCGCGGATGGCCCAGCAGCCATGCCTCGCAGCGCGTGCTGCCGCGCGAGAAGCAGAACGCCGCCAGCAGCACAAAGGGCGTGGTGGGCAGCAGCGGCACGAAGATGCCGACGATGCCGGCGACCAGGCTGGCCGCACCGGCCAGCAGCCACAGCACCCGCACCCACAGCGGGTGGCGGCTCAGGCCGGAGGGGCGGGGCGATGGATCCACCGCTGCGATGCTATCCCCGCCGCGGCCCGCGCCGCCCGCTTGCGCCGACGCAAAGCGGCGCCCGCGGTGCGCCTGCTACGCTTGCGGCCTCACGCCAACGCCCTGCCCCTCTGACATGCCCGCACTCGCCTGGAGCCCCGAGCTCGCCCTCGACCATCCCCGCATGGACCGCACGCACGAGGAATTCGTGGCCCTGCTGGCCGAGACCGAGGCCGCGCTGGCGCTGGACGAGACCACCCTGCTGGCGCGCTGGACCACGCTGTGCGAGCACACGGTGGAACACTTCGGCCAGGAAGACCGCTGGATGCAGGCCACCGGCTTTGCGCCCGAGAACTGCCACGCCTTCCAGCACAAGGCCGTGCTCGACGTGATGCTCGAATGCGGCAAGCGCGCCCGCGAGCAGGCCGATTTCGAGCCGCTGCGCGTGGCCGTGGGCGAGCTGGCGATCTGGTTCCCACAGCACGCGCGGCAGATGGACGCCGCGCTGGCGCAGCACATGGCCCTGGTCGGCTTCGACCCCGAGACCGGC
>CAYPDO010000676.1:0-2838 GCA_964409495.1 uncultured Bordetella sp. | reverse complement strand
CCTTCTCGCCGCCCGACAGCAGGTGGATGGTGCTGTTCTTCTTGCCCGGCGGCTGGGCCATCACCTGCACGCCGGCATCCAGGATCTCGTCGCCGGTCATCATCAGCCGCGCATTGCCGCCGCCGAACAGGCTGGGGAACATGCGGCCGAACTGCTCGTTGACCTGGTTGAAGGTCTTGCCCAGCAGGTCGCGCGTTTCCAGGTCGATCTTGTGGATGGCGTCTTCCAGCGTGCCGATGGCGTCCAGCAGGTCGGCGTTCTGCGCATCCAGAAAGGTCTTGCGCTCGCGTGCCGCGCTCAGCTCATCGAGTGCCGCCAGATTCACCGCGCCGAGGGCCGCAATCTCCTTGTTGATGCGGTCGATCTCGCCCTGCAGGCCCCACAGCTTGGTGCCCTCGGCCTCGATGCGCGCGGCCAGTGCGGCCATGTCGACATTGGCCGCCGCCAGCTGCTCCAGGTATTGCGCGCCGCCCAGCTGCGCCGCCTGGGCTTCCAGCTGCAGCTTGGTGATCTGGTCGCGCAGCGGCTGCAGGCTGCGCTCTAGCCCTAAGCGCTGCTCGTCGGCGGCGCGCAGCTTGTGCGACAGCTCGTCGTACTCGCTGCGCGTGGCGCCCAGCGCCTGCTCGCGCTCCAGCTTCAGCGCCAGCGCGGTCTGCAGGCCGGCCTGGGCGGCAGCGTCGTTCAGGGTGTCGAGTTCCAGCGCCATCTGCTCGCCGGCCTGCAGATTGCCCTTCACCTGCTCGGCGGCGGTCTCGATCATGCGTTGCAGCTCGCCGCGGCGCGCGGCCAGCGCACGGGCCTGGAACTGCGATTCCTGCGCCCGGCGCTCCAGCGCACGCAACTGCTCGCGCGCATCGCTCAGCTTGCGCTCGGCATGGATCACACCTTCGTCGAGCTCGGCGTGGCGCTCCTGCGTGGTGGCCAGCTGCAGGTCCAGCTCCTCGAAGCGGGCCTCGCCCATCGCGCGGCGCTCTTGCAGGGCCTCGTCCTGGGCGTCGATCTCGGCCAGTTCCTCGTCCAGCTGGCCGCGGCGCGCCTGGCTGGCCTCGGCCTGCTGGGCCAGGCGCAGCAGCTCCACCTGCAGCTGGTGGGCGCGGGTTTGCGTGTCGGTGGCGTCGCGGCGCGCGGCCACCAGGCGCTGCTGGGCGTCGGCATAAGCGGCTTCCAGGCGCACCAGGGCGGCCTTGGCCTCGTCGGCGATCAGTGCCTGGGCCTTGATCTGGCGGTCCAGGTTCTCGATCTCCTGGGCACGCGCCAGCATGCCGGCCTGCTCAGAGTCGGGCGCGTAGAACGACACCGCAAACTGGCTCACCGCATGGCCCTGCGGCGTCATGATCACCTCGCCGTGGGTCAGCTGGCCGCGCTGGGCCAGGGCCTCGTCGAGGTTGGCAGCGGTGTACACGCCTTCCAGCCAGTCATTGAGCAAGGCCTTCAGGCCGTCGTCGCCGTGGTTCTGGCCCAGGCGCAGCAGGTCACTCAGGCGCGGCAGCGTGCGGTGGGTGTTTTCAATCCCGGCGGGTGGTGCGGTGTAGAAAGCCAGCCGCGCCGGCGGTGCATCGGCGGCAAAGGCGCGCACGGTGTCGATGCGGCCGATGGCCAGCGCGCCCATGCGCTCGCGCAGCGCGGCCTCGAGTGCGGTTTCCCAGCCGGCCTCGATGTGGATCTTCGTCCACAGCCCGGCCAGGCCCTCGAGGCCATGCTTGGCCAGCCAGGGCTTCAACTTGCCCTCGGTCTGCACCTTCTCCTGCAGCGCGCGCAGCGCGGCCAGGCGCGCGCCGATGTCGGCGTGCCTGCGCGACTCGTCATTGGCCAGCTGCTGCTGGCTGCGGCGCTGCTCGTCGAGTGCCGGGGCCTGCTCCTGCAGCTCGTGCAGGCGGGCCTCGGCCACGGCATGGGCCTCGTCGGCGGCGGCCGACTGGCCGCGCAGCTCTTCCAGCCGCGCCAGATCGGGCGTGGCCAGCGCGCGGCGCTCGTTGTGCAGGCGCTCGCGGCGGCCGCGCAGGCCCTTGGCCTGCTCGTCGACATGGCGGCTTTCGCTGGCCAGCACCTGGATCTGCTGCTGCACCTCGGCCACCTTGGCGCGCTGGGCATTGGCCTGGGCCTGGGCGGCCCGCACGGCGTCTTCGGCATCGGGCAGGCGCAGGGCCTGCTCCTCGGCCTGGGCGGCCAGCAGCTCGGCGTTTTCGTCGGCGGCGGCGATCTGCTCGGCAATGGTTTCCTGCTCGGCCATGGCCTCGTCGCGGCGCAGCTCCCAGCTGGCGCTCTGGTTCTTCAGGTCGGCCAGGCGCTGCTGCAGCTTCTGCCGGCCTTCCACCACGTAGCGGATGCGCTCTTCCAGCCGGCTGACCTCGAGCGAGGCCTCGGCCAGCGCGCCCTGGGCCAGGTGCAGGCGGTCGCTGGCGCCGTAATGGGCCTGGCGCACGGTCTCGAGCTCGGCCTCCACATGGCGCAGCTCGGCCAGGCGTGATTCGAGCGCATTGGTGGCCTCCAGCACAGCCTTCTGCACGCGCTGCTCCTCACCGGCGGCGTCGCGCTGCTTCAGGAACCACAGCGCATGCAGCTTGCTGGTGCCGGCCTCCTGCAGCGCGTGGTAGCGCGCGGCCACCTCGGCCTGCTTCTCCAGCTTGTCGAGGTTGGCGTTCAGCTCGCGCAGGATGTCGTCCACGCGAGTGAGGTTCTCGCGCGTGTCCTTCAGCCGGTTCTCGGTCTCGCGGCGGCGTTCCTTGTACTTGGAGACGCCCGCGGCCTCTTCCAGGAACATGCGCAGCTCTTCGGGCCGGCTCTCGATGATGCGGCTGATCGTGCCCTGGCCGATGATGGCGTAGGCGCGCGGGCCCA
>CAYPDO010000675.1:0-2839 GCA_964409495.1 uncultured Bordetella sp. | reverse complement strand
CGGCGGCAGCCGCGCCGCTGCCCTGGGCCGGCGCTCTGGCCAACCGCGTGGGCAGTGCGCGCCATGCCGCCATGCTGGCCGAAGCGCTGGCGCCCGACGACCACTGGCTGGGCGCGCTGGCACGCGACAGTGCGCTGGCGCTGCCCGAGCGACACCTGGGCCTGGCCGGTGCCGCCGAGCTGCCCGATGCCCTGGCGCGGCTGGACGCCGCCGCCGATGCGCTGGCCCACACCGCGCTGGCCACGCTGGACGACCTGCCCGGCTGGCCGGGCCCCGGGCCCTGGCCAGCGCCTGCGGTGCCGCCGGCCGTGCCACGCCTGCTGGCCGGGCGCCGCATCGCCATCGCGCGCGATGCGGCCTTCGCCTTCATCTACCCGGCCAACCTGGCGGTGCTGCGCCAGCTGGGTGCCGAGCTGAGCTTCTTCTCGCCACTGGCCGGCGACGGCCTGCCGCCCTGCGATGCGCTGTGGCTGCCCGGCGGCTACCCCGAGCTGCATGCCGCCACGCTGGCCGGCTGCGACCACCTGCGTGACCAGGTCGCCGCCCACCTGGCGCTGGGCCGGCCGCTGTGGGCCGAGTGCGGCGGCATGATGGTGCTGGCCGAAACCCTGGTCGACGGCCGTGGCGTGGCCCACCGGCTGTGGGATCTGCTGCCCGGCACCGCAGTGCTGGGCCAGCGCCTGGCGGCGCTGGGCCCGCACGCGCTGACACTGGGCGGGCAGGCGCTGCGTGGCCACAGCTTTCACTGGTCGCGCTTCGAATCGCCGCTGGCGCCCTGGGCGCACACCGAGCCGGCGCGCCCGGCGACGGGCGGCGATGCCGGCGTGGCCGGTGCCGGCGAGCCGGTGTACCAGCAGGGGCCGTTGCGGGCCAGCTGGTTCCATCCCTGGTTCGCGTCGGCGCCCGAGGCGGCGGCGCAGCTGTTCCTGCCCGAGGTGCTGGCATGACGGGCGTGGCGCTGCGCCCGTCGCATGAGCTGATCCTGGGCGGCGCGCGCAGCGGCAAGTCGCGGCGCGGCGAGCAGTGCGCGCGTGCCTGGCTGGCGCAGTCGCCGCAGCACCAGGCGCTGCTGCTGGCCACGGCCTGGGCCGGCGACGACGAGATGGCCGCGCGCATTGCCCGCCACCGCGCCGACCGCGCGCAGCGCGTGCCGGCGCTGGCCACGCTGGAGGTGCCGCGCGGCCTGCCGCAGGCCGTGCGCGCGCACAGCGCGCCGCTGCGCCTGCTGGTGATCGACTGCCTGACGCTGTGGCTCAGCCAGTGCCTGATGCCGCCGCCGGGCGAGCTGCCGCAGGATGCGCAGGCCGAGCGCAGCGCGCTGCTGGCCGCGCTGGCCGTGGCGCCCGGCCCGGTGGTACTGGTGTCGAATGAGATCGGCCAGGGTGTGATGCCCATGCAGCGCGCCGTGCGCGAGGTGGTGGACGCGCTGGGCGAACTGCACCAGGCGCTGGCCGCGCAGTGCCCGCGCGTGACGCTGATGGTGGCCGGCCTGCCGCTGGCCGTGAAACAGGAGCTGCCTGCGCCATGGTGAACCGAACCTTCCCGACCGCGCCTCTGCGCCGCGGCCTGCTGCGCGCCGGGCTGGCCGCGCTGTGCCTGCACGGCGCCATGGCGCTGCCGGCCGTGGCCGCCACGCTGGAACTCACCGACGACCGCGGCACCGTGCACCGCCTGCCGGCACCGCCCCGGCGCATCGTCACGCTGCTGCCGTCGCTGACCGAAAGCGTGTGGGCGCTGGGCGGCGGCGCGCGCCTGGTGGGCGTGGACCGCTACAGCAACTGGCCCGATGCCACGGCCAAGCTGCCGCGCCTGGGCGGGCTGGACGACGTGCAGATCGAGGCCATTGCCGCGCTGCGACCCGACGTGGTGCTGGCCAGCACCTCGGCGCGCTCGCTCGACCGGCTGGAGGCGCTGGGCTTCACCGTGCTGCGGCTGAAATCCGAGACCCAGGCCGATGTGCGCCGCACGCTGAACTTGCTGGCCCGCCTGCTGGGCACGCCGGCCGAGGGCGAGCGCGTCTGGGCCGCGATCGATGCGCGCATGGCCGCCGCGGCCGCGCGCGTACCGGCTGCGGTGCGCGGCCAGCGCGTGTACTTCGAGCTGGGTGGCGGGCCCTGGGCGGCCGGCACCACATCGTTCATCGGCGAGTTGCTGGCGCGCCTGGGCCTGGGCAACATCGTGCCCGCGTCGATGGGGCCGTTTCCCAAGCTGAACCCCGAGTTCGTGCTGCGCGAGCGGCCCGACATCGTGATGGGCCCGAGACGCGAGGCCGACGACATGGGCGCGCGCCCCGGCTGGGCCAGCCTGGCCGCGCTGCAGCAGCGCCAGCGCTGCGCCTTCGAGACGCCGCAGTACGAGCTGCTGATCCGCCCCGGCCCGCGCATGGGCGAGGCCGCCGACGTGCTGGCCGACTGCCTGCAGGCGCTGCCGCCGCGGCGCGGGGGCGGCAAGCCATGAGCCTGAGCCTGGCCGCCACCGCGGTGCTGGCGCCGCGCCACAGCGCCGCGGCGCTGCGCCGCCGCCTGGTGGCGATGCTGGCCGCGCTGCTGCTGGCGGGCCTGCTGGCCGGCCTGGTGACCGGCAGCCAGGGTTTTGCGCCGCTGGCCACCTGGGCCGAGGCCCAGGCCTGGTGGCGGGCCGATGGCTCGCCGCTGGCCGACCAGGCAGCGCTGATCCTGGGCCAGATCCGCGCGCCGCGCACGCTGGGCGCGGCCCTGGTGGGCGCGCTGCTGGGCCTGGCCGGCGCGCTGGCGCAAGGCCTGTTCCGCAACCCGCTGGCCGATCCCTACCTGCTGGGCTCGGCCGCCGGGGCCGGCCTGGCCGTGGTGCTGGTGCTGGC
>CAYPDO010000674.1:0-2840 GCA_964409495.1 uncultured Bordetella sp. | reverse complement strand
ACTGCTGCCGCCGCTTCAAGCCGGCGCTGCTGCCCGGCGAAGGCCGGCAGGGCGGCCGCATCGTCATCGTCAGCAGCATTGCCGGCTACGGCGCCAACGTCGGCAACCCGGCCTATGCCGCCAGCAAGGCCGGCGCCATCAGCCTGACCCGCACGCTGGGCGTGGCCTGGGCGAGCGAGGGCATCCGCGTCAACGGCATGGCGCCGGGCCTGGTGGACACCAAGCTCACCCAGGTGACCACGCGCCACCCCAGGCGGCTGGAAGGCGCGCTGGCCAAGATCCCGATGCACCGCATGGGCACGCCGGCCGACATGGCGGGCGCCGTGCTGTTCCTGGCCTCGCCGCTGGCCGCGTACATGGTGGGGCAGACCATCGCCTGCGATGGCGGCCTGAGTCTGGCCTGATTCCCACCCACGAGGAGGACACACATGAACTTCGACCACAGCGAGAAGGTGCAGGCCCTGCTGGCGCAGCTGAACGCCTTCATGGACCAGCACATCTACCCCGCCGAGCGCGCGCATGAAGACTGGGTGAACGACCCCGCCAGGCTGTGGCAGCACTGGCCGGGCCTGGAACCTCTGAAGACACTGGCCCGCCGGCAAGGCCTGTGGAACCTGTTTCTGCCGCACGAGTACGGCGCCATCAGCCCCGGCCTCTCGAACCTGGAATACGCCCCGCTGGCGGAAGCGATGGGCCGCGTGCCCTGGAGCAGCGAGGTGTTCAACTGCTCGGCGCCCGACACCGGCAACATGGAGGTGCTGGCGCGCTACGGCACGCCGGCGCAGCAGGCGCAATGGCTGCAGCCGCTGCTGGATGGCGCCATCCGCTCGGCCTATGTGATGACCGAGCCGCAGGTGGCGTCGTCTGACGCCACCAACGTGGCGCTGCGCATCGACCACGAGGGCGACGAGCTGGTGCTCAACGGCCGCAAGTGGTGGATCAGCGGCATCATGGACCCGCGCTGCACCCTGCTGCTGGTGATGGGCAAGGACGCCTCCATCGGCGCTGATGCCAGTTCGGGTGGCCGCTACGGCCAGCACAGCACGGTGATCGTGCCGCGCGGCACGCCGGGCCTCGCCATCGTGCGCAACCAGAAGGTGTTCGGGCGCCTGCATTCACCGGGCGGCGAGGCCGAGCTGCGTTTCGACAATGTGCGCGTGCCCAAGGCCAACCTGATCCTGGGGCCCGGCAAGGGCTTCGAGATCGCCCAGGGGCGGCTGGGCCCGGGCCGCATCCACCACTGCATGCGCTCGATCGGCCAGGCCCAGCGCGCGCTGGAAACCATGTGCCGCCGCGTGGAGGCGCGCAGCACCTTCGGCCGCAAGCTCAGCGAGCAGAGCGCCATCCGGCAGGACGTGGCGCTGAGCTTTTGCGAGATCGAGCAGGCGCGGCTGCTCACGCTGAAGGCCGCCGACGTCATGGACAAGCATGGCAACAAGGTGGCCAAGGATTTGATCGCCGCGATCAAGGTGGTGGCGCCCAGCATGGCCACCCAGGTGATCGACCGCGCCATCCAGGCCCATGGCGGCATGGGCGTGAGCGACGACACCGAGCTGGCCTACTTCTGGGCCATCAACCGCTTCGTGCGCATTGCCGACGGGCCTGATGCCGTGCACATGAACCAGCTGGGCCGGCAGAAGATCCGCGAGTACGCGGCCATTCCCGCGCAGGGCATGTCGCCGGCCGATCCATCCGGCGCGCTGCCCGCCCACCCGCCCGGCACCACCGGCGCCAGCGTGCTGCAGCCGTCACCGGCCCGCTGAGCCCAACGCACAAACGGGAAGACACCGCATGAAAGCCCTGGCCTACTTCGGCACCCGCGACATCCGCTTCACCGAGCTGATCGACCCCAGGATCGAGGACGATCGCGACGCCATCATCCAGGTCAAGGCCTGTGCCATCTGCGGCAGCGATCTGCACATCTACCACGGCCACGGCTTCTCGGAAGACATCGGCTTTTGCGTCGGCCATGAGGCGGTGGGCGAAGTGGTGGAGGCCGGCCGCGGCGTGCGCCAACTCAAGCCGGGCCAGCGCGTGATGGTGTCGGCCGCCGTGGGTTGCGGCCAGTGCCCGGCCTGCCTGGCCGGCGTGGTCAACCGCTGCGCCACCGGCTCGGGCAACTGCTACGGCCTGAGCGCCCAGCTGCAGGGCAGCCAGGCCGAATACCTGCGCGTGCCCGCGGCCGATTTCAACGCCCGCGCCATCCCCGACGGCCTCAGCGACGAACAGGCGCTGATGCTCACCGATGCCCAGGCCACCGCCTGGTTCGGTGCGCGCAATGCCGGCATCCAGCCCGGCAGCACCGTGGCCGTGGTGGGCCTGGGGCCCATCGGGTTGATGGGTGTGGAATCGGCCTTCGTGATGGGCGCGGCGCGCGTGTTCGCCATTGACCGCGTGCCCGAGCGCTGCGCGCTGGCCGCCAGCCTGGGCGCCACCGTGCTGGACGCCGACGAGCCCAAGGCCCTGGCCGCGCAACTGGCCGAGGCCACCCACGGCCGCATGGCCGACTGCGTGCTGGAGGCCGTGGGCCATGAAGCCACCATCGGCCTGGCCCTGCGCCTGGCCGGCCGCCGCGCCACGGTCAGCGTGATCGGCGTGGCGCAGGACAAGAGGGTGAGCTTTCCGATGTGGCGCGCCTTCAACATGGGCCTGAGCTTCCGCATCGGCACCTGCTCGGTGCCTGAAGAATGGCCGGCCCTGGTGCCGCTGGTGCAGGCCGGCCGCCTGCACCCTGAGCGCTTCATCAGCCACCGGCTGTCGCTCAGCGACGGGGCCAGGGCCTATGAACTGTTCGACAAGCGCGAGGACGGGGCGCTGAAGATGGTGTTGCGGCCGGGCGC
>CAYPDO010000673.1:2470-2846 GCA_964409495.1 uncultured Bordetella sp. | reverse complement strand
TGATCGCGCCGCCGGTCTCGGCGCAGAAGCCGCCCACCGGCTTGAGCTTGGTGATGCGCTGGCCCATGGTCTTGACGATGCGCCAGCCGCCGAACATGGTGCCCAGGCCGATGGCCAGGTAGCAGCTCCAGATCACCCAGCCGGGCGGCGCCTTGTCGCCCGCGCCCACATAGCCGGCGGCCAGCAGCAGCATCCAGATGATGCCGATGGTCTTCTGCGCATCGTTGCCGCCATGGCCCAGCGAGTACAGGCCGGCCGACACCAGCTGCAGCCGGCGGAACCAGCGGTCCACCTTAAGCGGCGTGGTGCGCCGGCAGATCCAGGCCACCAGCACCATCATCAGCGAGCCGAGGATGAAGCCCAGCGCCGGCGACAC
>CAYPDO010000673.1:0-2460 GCA_964409495.1 uncultured Bordetella sp. | reverse complement strand
GATGCCCGCGCCGATCAGCTTGCCGGCGCCGGCCTTGGCGATCACCGCCCCGCAGATGCCGCCGATCAGCGCATGCGAGCTCGACGACGGAATGCCGTAGAACCAGGTGATGACGTTCCAGGTGATCGCCCCCACCAGCGCGCCGAACACCACATGGTGGTCGATGACACCCGGCTCGGCAATGCCCTTGCCCACCGTGGCCGCCACCTTGAGCTGGAACACCGCGATGGCGATGACGTTGAAGAAGGCTGCGAACAGCACCGCCTGCTGCGGCTTGAGCACGCCGGTGGAGACCACGGTGGCGATCGAGTTCGCCGCATCATGGAAGCCGTTCATGAAGTCGAAGATCAGCGCCAATGCCACCAGCATGGCCACCGACCAGAAACCGATCTGGAGCGCGTCCATCGCGGTCGGCGATCAGGAGTTCTCGAGGACGATGCCCTCGATCATGTTGGCCACGTCCTCGCAGCGGTCGGAGATCGACTCGAGGTGCTCGTACACCGCCTTCAGCTTGATCAGCTCGCGCACATCGATGTTGTCGCGAAACAGCTTGCTCATGGCCGAGCGCATCACCCGGTCGGCATCGCTCTCGAGGCGGTCGATCTCCTCGCAGGTCTTCAGCGCGGCCTCGGCCACCGCCGGCTGGTTCAGCTTGGGCAGCAGGGTCACGGCATGCTGCACGCGCTCGCAGCAGCGCGCGCTGATCTCGGCCAGGCGCACCACGTCGTCGTTCATGCGCTGCAGGTCATACAGCGCCATCACCTCGGCCGAGTCCTGCAGCAGGTCGAGGATGTCGTCCATGGCGTTGATCAGGCCATGGATCTGCTCGCGGTCCAGCGGCGTGATGAAGGTCTTGTGCAGCAGCCGGTTGACCTCGGCGGTGATGCGGTCGGCCTGCTTCTCGGCATGGTCCACCTCGTTGGCGTACTTGTCGCGCAGCACCGGATCGGCGTAGTTCTGCACCAGGTGCATGAACGAGCGCGCACCTTCGGCAATGTGCTGCCCATGCTCGTTGAACATGGCGAAAAAGTTGCCTTCGCGCGGCAGCAGTTTGCCGAACAGCATGGGGGGTCTCCTGGGGGGGGAAGGTCAACGGGTTTGGACTGATGTCACCCGTGTTGTCACCGATTCGTCATCGGATTGTCACCACATGATTGTAATGACCCCTCCACTGCCCACGGCCCGAGGGGCGCGCGCGGCAGCGCCCAGGCGATCGCTCAGCCCGGCCAGCCCGGGGTTTCAGCCGGCGGCAGGCGCTCGATGCGCTGGCCGGCCACCGCGGGCAGCCACGCGTCCAGCGCGCCCAGGCCCGGCACCTGCAGCGCCGGCCGCAGCGCCAGCAGTGGCAGCAGCACGAAGGCGCGCTGGTGCAGGCGCGGGTGCGGCAGCTGCAGCGCCGCGTCGGCACACTGCTGCTGGCCATGCAGCAGCAGGTCGAGGTCCAGCGTGCGCGGTGCGTTCAGGAAGGGTCGCTCGCGGCCATGCGCCTGCTCGATGCCGTGCAGCGCCGCCAGCAGGGCCGGCGGTGCCAGCGTGCAGTGCAGCAGCGCCACGGCATTGAGGAAATCCGGGCCGCCGGCCTCGACCGGCGCGCTGCGGTACAGCGCCGAGCAGGCCAGCAGCCGGCAGCCCGGCAGCGCGGCCAGCGCATCGCGCGCGGCGCGCAGCGTGGCGCGCGCATCGCCCAGGTTGGCCCCCAGGCCCACCAGCGCCTCGTCGGGCGCCAGCGTGTCGGCGGCTGGCCTGTCAGCAGGCCCTGGGGCCGCAGGCGCCGTGGCCATCGGCCGCGTCAGGCGCCGTCGGCTCCGCCCGCCGCACCGCCCGGCTGGCCACCGCCCTGCCCGCCACCGGCCGGCTTGCGGCGGCGGCGCCGGCGCTTGCGGGCCGGGGCGCTGCCGCCCTCGGTGCCGGAGGCTTCGTCTGCCTCAGCGCCATCAGCGCCCTCGCCCGCGTCGTCGCCTTCGCCCGGATCGGCGGCAGGGTCGGCCACATCGCCGACCAGGGTCTCGGCCGGGCGGGCCTCGGGCTTGGCGGCAGCCTTGGGCACGCGGCGTGGCGCCGGCCGCTGGGCCTCGCGCAGCGCGGCCAGCAGGGCCTCGCGGTCTTCGTCGCTGCCCAGCGAGAAGTCTTCCCACCAGTCGGCCAGCTCGGCCGGGGCCTCGCCCACATCGGCGCGCAGGCGCAGAAAGTCGAAGCCGGCGCGAAAGCGCGGCTGTTCGATCATCGTGTAGGCGGTGTTGGGCTGGCGGCGCTCCAGACGCGGCTGCATCATCCAGATCTCGCGCATGTCGGCGCCCAGCTTGCCGCGGCCCGAGACATCGCCGATGCGCGCATCGAACACCGCATCCACCGCGCCCTGCAGCGCCGGCACCGTGTGCTCGCCAGCCGCGCGGCGCTCGGTCCAGCGCGTCTCGTTCGTCTCGGTGACACAGCACTTCAACACGACCCACTCCATGGGCC
>CAYPDO010000672.1:0-2853 GCA_964409495.1 uncultured Bordetella sp. | reverse complement strand
ACGTGATCCGCGGCACGCCGCTGCTGGTGCAGCTGTTCCTGCTGTACTACGGCCTGGCGCAGTTCGAGGCGGTGCGCGCCAGCGCGCTGTGGGCAGCGCTGCGCTCGCCCTGGTTCTGCGCCGTGGCGGCGCTGGCCATCAACACCTGCGCCTACACCTGCGAGATCCTGCACGGCGCGATCAAGGCCGTGCCGGCCGGCGAGGTGGAGGCCGCGCGCGCACTCGGCTTCTCGCGGGCCGCCACGCTGATGCGCATCGTGCTGCCGCAGGCCCTGCGCCGCGCGCTGCCGGCCTACAGCAACGAGGTGGTGCTGATGCTGCACGCCACCGCGCTGGCCAGCGTGGTGACCCTGCACGACCTCACCGGCGTGGCGCGCGAGGTGAACTCGGTGCACTACCTGCCCTTCGAGGCCTTCATCACCGCGGCGCTGTTCTACCTGCTGATCACCGTGGTGCTGGTGGGCCTGTTCCATGCGGCCGAGCGGCGCTGGCTGGCGCCGATGTCGCGCCAGGCCCGGCCCGCCTGAACACCGCAGCCACACGCCGCGGCCCCTTCGATCCCCCACGATGCTGACGATCCACCATCCCCTGCCCAGCGCCACGCCCGGCACCACGCGCACCCTGACCAGCCTGCACTTCGGCACGCCGGGCACGGGGCCCAAGGCCTACATCCAGGCCTCGCTGCACGCCGACGAGGTGCCGGGCATGCTGGTGGCCCACCACCTGCGCCAGCGCCTGGCCGCGCTGGAGGCGGCCGGCCGCCTGCGCGGCGAGGTGGTGCTGGTGCCGGCGGCCAACCCCATCGGCCTGGGGCAGTGGACGCTGCGCGGCCACCAGGGCCGCTTCGAGCTGGCCAGCGGCGAGAACTTCAACCGCGCCTATGCCGATCTGGCGCCCGCCGTGGCGGCCGTGGTGGCCGGCCGCCTGGGCCCCGACGCGGCGCACAACGTGGCCACCGTGCGCGCCGCGCTGCGCGAGGCGGTGGCCGCGCTGCCCGCCGCCAGCGAGCTGCAGGGCCTGCGCCGCGCGCTGTTCAGCCTGGCGGTGGATGCCGACTGGGTGCTCGACCTGCACTGCGACGGCGAGGGCCTGCTGCACTTCTACACCACGCCGGCCTGCTGGCCGGGGCTGCAGCCGCTGGCGCGCTGCCTGGGTGCCGCGCCGGTGCTGCTGGCCGAACAATCCGGCGGCGAGCCCTTCGACGAGGCCTGCTCGATGCCCTGGGCGCACCTGGCGGCGCAGTTTCCGGCGCATCCGCTGCCGCAGGCCTGCCTGGCGGTGACCGTGGAGCTGCGCGGCGAGGCCGACGTGAGCCATGCGCTGGCGGCGCAGGACGCCGCCGGCATCGAGCAGGCGCTGGCGCTGGGCGGCTGGATCGCGGGCCCGGCCGCCGCGCCGCCGCCGCTGCGCTGCGAGGCCACGCCGCTGGCCGGCTCGATGCCGCTGATCGCCCCACATGGGGGCGTGATCGTGTTCGTGCGTGCGCCGGGCGAACGGGTGACGCAAGGCGACACGATCGCCGAGCTGATCGACCCGTTCACCGGCGTGCTCACACCCCTGCAGGCGCCGGTGTCGGGCCTGTTCTTCGCGCGCGAGAACCGCCGCTTTGCCGTGGCCGGCATGTCGGTGGGCAAGGTGGCCGGCGCCCAAGCCCAGCGCCAGGGCGCGCTGCTGTCGCCCTGAGCGCGGCGTGCGAGGATGCAGCCTCCCCACACCAGACGAAGCCCCGCATGATCATCGTTCTTGGCCATGTGATCACCCAGCCCGGCCGCACCGCCGAGGCCCTGGCCATCGCCCAGGCCCATGTGGCGCGCTCGCGCCTGGAACCCGGCTGCCTGGAGCACGGCGTGCACCAGGACAGCGACAACCCCGCGCGCCTGGTGTTCATCGAACGCTGGGCCGACCTGGCCGCGCTGCAGCAGCACTTTGCCGCGCCCGAGTCGGGCCGCTTCGTGCGCGACATCGGCGCACTGGCCGCTGAGCGCCCGGTGATCCGCATCCACCAGGCCACCGAACTGGCCTGGCCGGGGGCGTGATGGACGCCCATGGCCTGCGCATCGAGAACCTGCACAAGCGCTTTGGCGAGCGCGAGGTGCTGCGCGGCGTGTCGCTGCAGGCCGCGCAGGGCGACGTGGTGGCCATCATCGGCAGCAGCGGCTCGGGCAAGAGCACGCTGCTGCGCTGCCTGAACCTGCTGGAGCAGCCGCACGAGGGCGCCTTCACGCTGGCCGGCGAGACGCTGGCGCTGGCCCGCGACCGCGACGGCAGCCTGCGCGCCACCGATGCCCGCCAGCTGCAGCGCTGGCGCGCGCGCCTGGCCATGGTGTTCCAGGGCTTCAACCTGTGGAGCCACCGCAACGTGCTGCAGAACATCACCGAGGCGCCGATCCACGTGCTGGGCCGCCCCCGCGCCGAGGCCATCGAGCGCGCCGACGCCCTGCTGGCCCGCGTGGGCCTCACGCACCGGCGCGATGTGTACCCGGCCCAGCTGTCGGGCGGCGAGCAGCAGCGCGTGGCGATTGCCCGCGCGCTGGCCATGGATCCCGAGGTGATGCTGTTCGACGAGCCCACCTC
Organism: uncultured Bordetella sp.; assembly: GCA_964409495.1. Lineage (GTDB taxonomy): Bacteria > Pseudomonadota > Gammaproteobacteria > Burkholderiales > Burkholderiaceae_C > Pseudaquabacterium. The sequence goes on along the minus strand of CAYPDO010000672.1, from coordinate 279 downwards.
GGCACTCGACCCCGAGCTGGTGGGCGAGGTGCTGGCCGTGATGCGCGAGCTGGCCGCCGAGGGCCGCACGATGCTGGTGGTCACGCACGAGATGGGCTTTGCCCGCGAGGTGGCCAGCCAGCTGGTGTTTCTGCACCAGGGCAAGGTGGAGGAGCAGGGCGTGCCGCGCGCGGTGCTGGCCAACCCGCAAAGTGAGCGGCTGCGGCAGTTCCTGTCGGGTGGCTAGAAAAGAATCCCCCCCGAAGAGCCATCGGCGCCTCCCCCCCAGGGGGGCGCAGA
>CAYPDO010000671.1:0-2855 GCA_964409495.1 uncultured Bordetella sp. | reverse complement strand
AGCGCCGCCTGCGCCGCCGCCAGCCGCGCGATCGGCACGCGGAACGGCGAGCAGCTCACATAGTCCAGCCCGATGTGGTGGAAGAAGGCCACCGAGGCCGGGTCGCCCCCATGCTCGCCGCACACGCCGGTCTCGATGCCGGGGCGAGCGCTGCGGCCCTTGGCCACCGCCATCTGCACCAGCTGGCCCACGCCCTTCTGGTCGATGCTGCGGAAGGGGTCGTGCTCGTACAGGCCTTGCGCCAGGTAGGCGGGCAGGAACTTGCCGGCGTCGTCGCGGCTGAAGCCCAGCGTCATCTGCGTCAGATCGTTCGTGCCGAAGGAGAAGAACTCGGCCTGTGCGCCGATGCTGTCGGCCACCAGCGCGGCGCGCGGCGTCTCGATCATGGTGCCGATCTGGTAGGCCACACGCTCGCCACGCTCCGCAAACACCGCCTCGGCGGTGCGGCGGATCACCGCCGCCTGGGCATTGAACTCGCGCACCGTGCCCACCAGCGGCACCATGATCTCGGGGTGCACGGCAACGCCGCGCGCCTGCGCGTTGAGCGCTGCCTCGATCACCGCGCGGGCCTGCATCTCGGTGATCTCAGGGTGGCTCAGCCCCAACCGGCAGCCACGGTGGCCCATCATCGGGTTGGCCTCGTGCAGCTCTTCCACGCGCGCCTGGATGCGGCCCAGGCTCACGCCCATCTCGGCGGCCAGCGCGCGCTGGCCGGCTTCATCGTGCGGCACGAACTCGTGCAGCGGCGGATCGAGCAGGCGGATGGTGACCGGCAGGCCGTCCATCTCGCGGAACAGGCCTTCGAAATCGCTGCGCTGGATCGGCAGCAGCTTGGCCAGGGCCTTGCGGCGGCCGGCTTCGTCGGTGGCCAGGATCATCTCGCGCATCGGCACGATGCGCTGGCCCTCGAAGAACATGTGCTCGGTGCGGCACAGGCCGATGCCGGTGGCGCCGAAGCGCCGGGCGATGGCGGCTTCTTCGGGCGTGTCGGCATTGGTGCGCACCTCCAGGCGCTTGTGCGCATCGGCCAGTGCCATCAGTCGGCCGAAGTCGCCCGAGAGCTCGGCCTCGCGCGTGGCCAGGCGGCCGGCAAACACCTCGCCGGTGGAGCCGTTCAGCGACAGCCAGTCGCCCTCGTGGTACACCTCGTCGCCAATGGTCATGGTGCGCGCATGCATGTCCACATGCACCGCGCCGGCGCCCGACACGCAGCACTTGCCCATGCCGCGCGCCACCACCGCGGCATGGCTGGTCATGCCACCGCGGGCGGTGAGGATGCCCTTGGCCACGCTCATGCCGCGCAGGTCTTCCGGCGAGGTTTCCTGGCGCACCAGGATCACCGCCTGGCCCTGCCTGGCCCAGGCTTCGGCCTCGTCGGCAAAGAACACGATCTGGCCACTGGCCGCGCCGGGCGAGGCCGGCAGGCCGCGCGCGATCACGTTCGCATCGGCCAGCGCCTGGCGGTCGAACACCGGGTGCAGCAGCTCGTTCAGGCGTTCCGGGTCCACACGCTTGAGCGCCGTGGCTTCGTCGATCATGCCCTGGCCCAGCATCTCGATGGCGATGCGCACCATGGCCGCACCGGTGCGCTTGCCGTTGCGCGTCTGCAGCATCCACAGCCGGCCCTGCTGGATCGTGAACTCCAGGTCCTGCATGTCCTTGAAGTGGTTCTCCAGCGTGGTCTCGGCCTGCAGCAGCTGGCGGTACAGCTCGGGCATCAGCTCTTCCAGTGAGGGGTACTTCGCGCGGCGCGTGTCCTCGTCCACGCAGGCCAGCGCGGCCCAGCGGCGCGAGCCCTCCAGGCTGACCTGCTGCGGCGTGCGGATGCCGGCCACCACATCCTCGCCCTGGGCATTGACCAGGAACTCGCCGTTGAACAGGTCTTCGCCGGTGCCGGCATCGCGCGTGAAGGCCACGCCGGTGGCGCTGCTGTCGCCCAGGTTGCCAAACACCATGGCCTGCACATTCACCGCCGTGCCCCAACTGGCCGGGATGTCGTTCAACTCACGGTAGACGCGGGCGCGCTCGTTGTTCCAGCTTTCGAACACCGCCACCACGGCGCCCCACAGCTGCTCCCAGGGGTCGGTCGGAAAGTCGTGCCCGATGCGTGCGCGGATCAACGCCTTGAAGCGCGCCACCAGCTCTTGCAGATCGGCGGCATCGAGCTCGGTGTCGAGCTGCACACCCTTCTTCTGCTTCATCAGGTCGATGATCACCTCGAAGGGGTCGTGGTCCTCCTTGCGCGCGGGCTTCAGGCCCATCACCACGTCGCCATACATCTGGATGAAGCGGCGGTAGCTGTCCCAGGCAAAGCGGGCATTGCCGCTGCGCTCGGCCAGGCCGATCACGGCCTCGTCGTTCAGGCCCAGGTTCAGGATGGTGTCCATCATGCCGGGCATCGATGCGCGTGCGCCCGAGCGCACCGACAGCAGCAGCGGATCGGCGGCATTGCCGAAGCGCTTGCCCATCTCCTGCTCGACGAAGCCCACGCCTTCCTGCACCTGGCCGCGGATCAGCGCCAGCACCGCCTCGCGGCCCTGCGCGGTGTAGGCCGTGCAGGCCTCGGTGCTGATCGTGAAGCCGCTGGGCACCGGAATGCCCAACCGGCACATCTCGGCCAGGTTGGCGCCCTTGCCGCCGAGCAGGTTCTTCATCGCCGCGGCGCCCTCGGTGCGCGCGCTGCCGAACAGGTAGACGTACTTGGTGCTGGCCATCGATCCGCTCCCGCCCGGCACCGCGCCGGGCTGCAGCACATAGCGTGGGCTCTTGCCGCGGTGCACGGATTGATCGGGCTCAAGCGCCACGCGCCCGTTCTAGGGGGCGGCGTCATCAGGCTGACACGGCGGCGCCCGGCG
>CAYPDO010000670.1:2604-2856 GCA_964409495.1 uncultured Bordetella sp. | reverse complement strand
GCCTGCAGCGACCTGGCCGTCGAGGCGGCGCGCCATGCGCTCGAGGCCGCGGGTCGGCAGGCCGGCGAGATCGACCTCATCATCGTGGCGACCTCGACGCCCGACATGATCTTCCCGTCCACGGCCTGCATCGTCCAGCACAAGCTGGGTGCTGCGGGCTGCCCGGCCTTCGACCTGCAGGCGGTGTGCTCCGGCTTCGTGTATGCGCTCGCGGTGGCCGACTCGATGATCCGCACCGGCGCGGCCAGTCGG
>CAYPDO010000670.1:1609-2594 GCA_964409495.1 uncultured Bordetella sp. | reverse complement strand
GATCGGCTCCGAGGTGTTCTCCCGCATCCTCGATTTCAAGGATCGCACCACCTGCGTGCTGTTCGGCGACGGCGCCGGCGCCGTGGTGCTGGAAGCCAGCGACACGCCGGGCATCCTTGCCACCGAACTGCATGCCGACGGCAGCCATGTGGGCATCCTGTGCGTGCCGGGCACGGTCGCCGGCGGCCGCGTCACCGGCGATCCGCTGCTCAAGATGGACGGACAGGCGGTGTTCAAGCTCGCTGTCCGGGTGCTCGACGAGGCGGCGCGCGCCGTGCTGGCCAAGGCCGGTCGTGAGGAGAGCGACGTCGACTGGCTGATCCCGCACCAGGCCAACATCCGCATCATGCAGGGCACGGCCAAGCGGCTGAAGCTGCCGCTGGACAAGCTGATCGTCACCGTCGACCAGCATGGCAACACCTCGGCCGCATCCATCCCGCTGGCGCTGGATAACGCGGTGCGCAGCGGCAAGATCGCGCGCGGCGACACGCTGATGCTCGAAGGCGTGGGCGGCGGCTTCACCTGGGGTGCCGTGCTGCTCGACTTCTGACCCGCGGCACGCCGCCCGTCGCCTGTCCATCTCCCCGTCACAACCGTCCGGAGACTTCCATCCGATGACCCCGTTCGCCTTCGTCTTTCCTGGCCAGGGATCGCAATCCGTCGGCATGCTCGATGCCTGGGGCGACCACCCCGCCGTGCGCGCCACGCTCGAAGAGGCCTCGCTAGTCCTCGGCGAGGACATCGCGGCGCTGATCGCCCAGGGCCCGCAGGAGCAGCTGGCGCTCACCACCAACACCCAGCCGGTGATGCTGACGGCCGGCATCGCCTGCTACCGCGCCTGGCTGGCCGAAGGGGGTGCCGTGCCGGCCGCGGTGGCCGGCCACTCGCTGGGCGAATACACCGCCCTGGTGGCCGCCGGCGCGCTGACTCTGGCCGATGCGCTGCCGCTGGTGCGCTTTCGCGCCCAGGCCATGCAGGACGCCGT
>CAYPDO010000670.1:0-1599 GCA_964409495.1 uncultured Bordetella sp. | reverse complement strand
CCTGGGCCTGGAGGCCGACAAGGTGCGCGAGGGCTGCGCCCAGGCCGCGGCCGAGAGCGGCCAGGCCGTCGAGGCGGTGAACTTCAACGACCCCAAACAGACCGTGATCGCCGGCAGCAAGGACGGCGTGGCCAAGGGCTGCGAGGTGCTCAAGGCCCTGGGCGCCAAGCGGGCCTTGCCGCTGCCGGTGTCGGCACCCTTCCACTCCAGCCTGATGAAGCCCGCCGCCGAACGGCTGAAGGAGCGTCTGGCCAGCGTGGCCATCGCCACGCCGCAGATCCCGGTGGTCAACAACATCGACGTGGCGGTGGTGAACGATGCCGCCGCCATCCGCGACGCACTGTACCGCCAGGCCTTCGGCCCCGTGCGCTGGGTGGAGGTGGTGCAGGCGCTGCGCGCGCGCGGCCTGACCCACGTCCTGGAGTGCGGACCGGGCAAGGTGCTGGCCGGCATGGTCAAGCGCATCGATGGCGAGGCCGTCAGCGGCACGTTGTTCGACCCGGCCTCGCTGGCCGAGATGAAGGAGTTGCTGGCATGAGTGACGACAAGAAGATTGCCCTGGTCACCGGCGCCACGCGTGGCATCGGCCGCGCCATCGCCGCGCGCCTGGCCGCCGACGGCGTCACCGTGATCGGCACGGCCACCAGTGAAGGCGGCGCCGCATCGATCCACGAGGCGCTGTCGCCCGCGGGCGGTCGTGGCATCGTGCTGAACGTGACCGACGCCGCCGCCAGCGACGCCGCGCTCGAGGCCATCATCAAAGAGTTCGGCGGCCTGCATGTGCTGGTCAACAACGCCGGCATCACCCGCGACACCCTGGCGATGCGCATGAAGGACGAGGACTGGGATGCGGTGCTCGACACCAACCTGAAGGCCGTGTTCCGCCTGTCGCGCGCGGCCATCCGGCCGATGATGAAGCAGCGCTTCGGCCGCATCATCAACATCACCTCGGTGGTGGGTGCCTCGGGCAATGCCGGACAGGCCAACTACGCCGCGGCCAAGGCCGGCTTGGCGGGCCTGAGCCGCGCGCTCGCGCGCGAACTGGGCAGCCGCAACATCACGGTGAACTGCGTCGCCCCGGGCTTCATCGCCACCGACATGACCGAGGTGCTGCCCGAGGCGCAGAAGGCCGCGCTGCTGGGCCAGATCCCGCTGGGCCGCCTGGGGCAGCCTGACGAGATCGCCCACGCCGTGGCCTTCCTGGCCAGCCCGCTTGCGGGCTATGTCACCGGCACCGAGCTGCATGTCAACGGCGGCATGTACATGGGCTGAGCGGGCCCCCGTTCACCCACACCTTCGCCGGTCATCCAGACCCGACCGGCGCGGCGCAGGGCAAGGCCATCTGCAGAGCCTGCCCCGGCGCCGGTAGAATCCTGGGCTGGTTTGTGCATTTTTACTCCTGGAGGAGTCATGAGCGATATCGAAGCACGCGTCAAGAAAATCATTGCCGAGCAGCTTGGCGTGCCGGAGTCCGACGTCACCAATGAAAAGGCCTTCGTGGCCGATCTGGGCGCCGACTCGCTGGATACCGTGGAACTGGTGATGGCGCTCGAGGACGAGTTCGGCATCGAGATCCCCGACGAGGAAGCCGAGAAGATC
>CAYPDO010000669.1:0-2856 GCA_964409495.1 uncultured Bordetella sp. | reverse complement strand
CCGCCGATGGCGATGACCTCGGCCTCGCCCTGCAGCAGGCTGGCCTTCACCAGCCCGGGCACGAACAGCAGCTTGCTCAGCGGCACCTGGGTCTCGAACACCCAGTCGCCAAAGCACTCGGCCTCGCCGCGCGAGCGCGCAAACGACACCAGGTTGTTCAGCCGCACGGTGCACCGCCGCGCGCGCAGCGTGCCGGCCACCAGCTGCTCTTCCACCCGCGTGCTGCCGCGCCACAGGCGCACATGCGGGCCGACGGCCTCGGGCAGCAGCGCAAAGCGGCGCAGCATCCATTGGCAGAACTCGTACAGCAGGTCCAGCTGCTGCCAGATGCTGTTGTTGTGCCAGCGGCTGGCGGCCTTCTCTTCGAGGTAGCCGATCCAGGCCGGCGACGGAAAGCGCTGCAGCGGCGCCTTGTGGAAGCTGGGCACCAGGCCGAAGCGGCTTTCCACCCAGCCCTTGAGCACGGCACCGGCCGCGCCATTGGCATCCATGCCCCAGCCCTGCAGCAGCTTGAGGTAGCTGACCTTCCAGCGCCGCCGCTCGGCCGCGCAGGCCTCGCCCGCCGCGGGCTGCAGGCCGAAGGCCAGGCTCATGTAGTGGGCGAACATCTCGCGTGCCTCGGCAGCATCGCCGGCGCGGGCCAGCAGCGTGAACAGGCCCGCATGCGATGCCCGCGCCCCGGCGATCGACAGGCCCACCGGATGCGCCTGGAACTCGACACCACCGAGCACCGGCGCCGGCACGCCCACCAGGTTGGTGGTGTACCAGCGGCGCGGCTGTGGGTGCTCATCGTCCATGACATCCAGGCGCGGGGTGTTTGAGCGATTGGCCTGCGTCGCGAGCGGACCGAGGTTGCGCCGAGCAGCGCAGCCGTACACCCGTACGGCGAGCAGCGCAGGCGCAAGATCGGTTCGCGCAGCAGCAGGGCAACGCTCAAACAGGGCGGTTTTCGTAGATGTTGCGCACCGGCCCCATGATCTTCACGCCCTCTTCGTAGCTGAGCTTGGGGAAGCTCTGGCTGAAGGCCAGGGCCTTGTCGGCCACGGCGTCGGTCTTGCCGGCAGTGTCGAGCTTCTTCAGCTCGTTCTTCTCGATGTACAGCAGCTGCAGCAGCTCGTTGTAGACCGTGCTCTCGTCGATGGGCAGCACGTAGAAGGTGGCGCCGCCGTAGTCGACCTCGTACTTCTTGCTGATGTCGATGTTGTCGACGAACAGGAAGTACTTGCCCTTGGGGCTCAGCGCATCGCCCAGCACCTCGGCCAGCAGCGAGATCGACTCGAAGCTCAGCAGAAAGCCGGCCATGAAGGCCAGGTGCGATTCGCCCTGGTGGGCCACGGCGATCACCTGGTCGGAGGTGAGCTCGGGCGGGCGTGCTTCGTCGGCCATCTTGGCCTGGAACTTCAGCGCGATGTCGCCCCGGAAGCCGAAGCGCCCCGGCTTGTGCGTGGGTGCCTTGAGCACGCTGTTGAGCAGACGGCCTTCGGCCTCGAGGCGGCCCAGCGCGGTGTCCTGGATGGTGAGGCTCATGGTGGTTCAGTCCTGGTGGGGGGTGGGGAAAGAGGTGTGGGCGGCGGCGGGCTGGCCAGGGGCCACCTCGCGCGGCCGCCCGGGGTGCGGACGGCTGCTGCCGCCAGACTCGGCCATCGCGTGCGGTGACACGCGCTGGCCCTCGCCAGGCGCAGCCCGGTCCGCAGGGACCGGGCGACGTCCGGGCTCGGTGTTGCGGATGAAATCGGCCAGCTTCCAGAAGGCCGCATCCAGCTCGGCACGCAGGCCGGCCTCGACGCCGATCTCGTCCATCGCCTGGCGCATGCAGGCCATCCAGGCGTCACGCGCGCTGGCGTCGATGTCGAAGGGCTGGTGCCGGCGGCGCAGCATCGGCGCGCCGCGCTCGGGCGTGTAGTCGCGCGGGCCGCCCATCCATTCAGACAGGTACTTCACCAGCACGCGCCGCGTGGCCGACAGATCAGGCTCATGCATGGCGCGGATCACTGCGGCATCGGGCCGTGTGTCCATCGCGCGGTAGAAGGCGTCCACCAGGCGCACCACCACCGCGTGCCCGCCCAGCCGCACATAGTGTGCGTTGGGCGCCGGGGCGGCTTGGGCAGAAGGCATGGGTGTGGTCATGCACGGGCATGAGCAACTGTCGTACCACCCGCCTTTGTCGGCTTTCGAACAATCCCCCCGGGCCGGCGATCACCCCCCTGAAAGCCGCCTTTTCTCAATCAAATCAAGTACTTGAGTGAAATCAAGCAGGCTGGCACGGCGGTTGCGAAGAGCTCGGTGCGCGGACCCTTTGGCTGACCCCAAGGACGCTTCGAAGAAGACCCATACCGGCACCGAAGGCGGCTAAGTATTCGTGACGCGCGGCCCATGCGGGGCCCGTGGTTTGTGAATCGTGTCTCGTCAATCCCGCTTCAACGTTCTACTGGAGAACTGAAATGTCCAAGCTTCGTCAAATCGCCTTCTACGGCAAGGGTGGCATCGGCAAGTCCACCACCTCGCAGAACACCCTGGCCGCCCTGGCCGAAATGGGCCAGAAGATCCTGATCGTCGGCTGCGACCCCAAGGCCGACTCCACCCGCCTGATCCTGCACGCCAAGGCCCAGGACACCATCCTGTCGCTGGCCGCTGAAGCCGGTTCGGTCGAGGACCTCGAGATCGAGGACGTGATGAAGATCGGCTACCGCGACATCCGTTGCGTGGAGTCCGGTGGTCCGGAGCCGGGCGTGGGCTGCGCCGGCCGCGGCGTGATCACCTCGATCAACTTCCTGGAAGAAAACGGCGCCTACGACGGCGTGGACTACGTCAGCTACGACGTGCTGGGCGACGTGGTGTGCGGCGGCTTCGCCATGC
>CAYPDO010000668.1:0-2861 GCA_964409495.1 uncultured Bordetella sp. | reverse complement strand
GCGTGGCCGCGTCGGGGGCCTGCTCGTAGACCGCGATGCCCATGTCGTTGAGCATGCTGATGATGGCCTCGAGGATTTCCTCGTTGATCAGCTTCTCGGGCAGGTGGTCGTTGATCTCCTGGTGCGTCAGGAAGCCACGCGTCTTGCCCATCTTGATGAGCGTCTTGAGCTCCTGGCGGCGCTTGGCGACTTCCTCTTCGGTGAGCGTGGTTTCGTCGAGGCCGAACTCGCGCATCAGCGCGCGTTCCTTGGCGCGCGAGACCTTCATGCGCAGCGGCTTGGCCTTGGCCTCGGCAGCGCCTTCCTCGGCGACCACGGCCTCGGGCTCGGCCTCGGCCTCGAACTCCACCTCGGCCTCGACCTCCAGATCGATCAGGTCGTCTTCCTCGGCCTTCTTGGGCTCGACGACCTTCGCGGTCTTGCCGCCCTTGGCCGCTTTGGCCGCCGGCTTGGCGGGCTTCTCGACCTTGGCCTCGGGCTTGTCGGCCTTGGCCGGGGCCGACTTGGCCGCGGGCTTGGCCTTGGGCGCATCGGCGGCTGCCGCGACGGCCTTGCCGGTCTTGGCGGCCTTCACGGGCACGGTGGCTTCAGCGACCTTGGGATCGGGCTTGGCGGCGTCGGTCTTCTTGGCGTTCATGCAGTTCCTTGAGCGATGTTCTGACTGTTGGCCCGGGCCTGCGGCATCCCTGCACCACCGCGAACGGCGGCATCGACGCGCTTCGACCGCACGGCATGGCCGGCGCCACAGCGTGGCCCGGCGCCTGGGCCGGAACACGCCGCAACGCCCGCGCAGGCCGGGCCGCAGCGTCGGTGCAGGGGAGCAAGGCTCGATCGGGCAAGCTCGCGTGGACGTTGTTGCAATGCAGCCCTGGCGGAGAAGGGTGGCCTGATGCGCTGTGCGCGCCCGTTTCGCGGGTGGCCGGGGTCCGGAGGTGCTGCCGTCACTCTTGCCGATGCAACCAATCGAGCATTATACCAGCGGCAGTCTGACGGCGGGCTGGTTCGGGTGCAAGCGTGCCGTCGGCTTCGCGCCCGGACGCCTGCCCGTCAGGATGGCGCGGGTGCGACCTTGAGCTGCTTGGTCAGCTCAATCAGCTCACGTCGGCGCTCGGTGGCGGCTTCGGACAGTTCGCCGGACTCGATCAGCCACTCCAGTTCATCGGCAACCGCACGTTGGCGCAGCCGGCGCAGCAGGTTGTCGAACAGCAGCGCGGGAGCTTCGTCGTCTTCCACTTCGTGAAAGCCAGCCATCCGCGCGAGCAGGGGCGCCAGCACCTCGGCGTCGTCACTCTGCCGCATCTCGTCGAGAAGCGCCGGCAGGGCGATCGCGCCGTGATCATGCACCGCTCGTTCCAGCGCCGCGAAGAAGCTGCCGTAAGGCGCGCTCTGTCCGGCCAGGAATTCATGCACCTCGCCCGACAGTTCCAGCCACAGGCCGGCATGGCGCGCCAGCAGCCAGGCGGTGCGGTCGAGCAGCGTGGCGGTCTGCGGCGGTGCGCGGCGGCTGCCCATGGCATGAATGGTCGGTCCGCCGCGGCCATGGCGGTTCTTCCAGCGCGGGCGGACGTCGTCAGGGCTGAAGCCGTCCCGGGCATCGGGGGTGTCGCTGGACCAGGGCGAGCCGTCGTCGGGTGGTCCGTCGGCGCGCCCGGAGGGCTGCCGGGCTGCTTCGGTACGACCGCCGCGACCCTGGGCGCGACGAGACCAGTGCGCCTGCAGCGATTCAACGGGCAGGCCGCCGCGCTGCGCCAACTCGGCCACCAGTTGTTCGCGCAGCAGACCCTCGGGCAGCAGCGCAATCAGCGGGCCGGCCTGGGTCAGCATCTTGCTGCGGCCTTCGGGCGTGGCCAGGTCGCAGTCGGCGCCGGCATGGGCGATCAGCTGGGAAGACAGCGGCACCGCCTGCGCAACGGCCGCCTCAAAAGCCTCAGGGCCCAACTCGCGCACGAAGCTGTCGGGGTCGTGCTCGGCCGGCAGGAACAGGAAGCGGATGCTGCGCGTGTCGGTGGCGTGCGGCAGCGCGGCTTCCAGGGCGCGGGCCGCGGCGCGGCGGCCGGCGGCGTCGCCGTCGAAGCTGAACACCACCGCCTCGGTGAAGCGGAACAGCTTGGCCACATGCTCGGCGGTGCAGGCGGTGCCGAGCGTGGCCACGGCATTGGCATAGCCCCACTGGGCCAGCGCCACCACGTCCATGTAGCCTTCCACCACCAGCGCATAGCCCTTGCTGCGCAGCGCCTGGCGCGCCTCGAACAGGCCATACAGCTCGCGGCCCTTGTGGAACACCGGGGTTTCGGGCGAGTTCAGGTACTTGGGCTCGCCCTGGTCGAGCACGCGGCCGCCGAAGCCGATGACCTCGCCCTTGACCGAGCGGATCGGGAACATGATGCGGTCGCGAAAGCGGTCGTAGCGCTTCTGCTCCTCGCCCTCGTCGCCGCTGACGATCACCAGGCCCGATTCGGCCAGCAGCGGATCGTCGTAGCGCGCGAACACGCTGGCCAGCGTGCGCCAGCCGTCGGGGGCATAGCCCAGCCCGAAGTGGGCGGCTATCTGGCCGGTGAGGCCGCGGCGCTTGAGGTAGTCCACGGCGCGCGGGTTGCTCTTCAGCGAGGCGCGGTAGTGCGCGCCGGCCTTGGCCAGCACGTCGCTCAAGCTGGCGCGCTGGGCCTTCTCGGCCTGCTCGCGCTCGCGTTCGGCCGGCGTGCTGCGGTCGTCGGGCACGCTCAGGCCGGTCTGCTGGGCCAGTTCGCGCACCGCGTCCATGAAGCCCAGGCCGCCCTGCTCGGTGAGAAAGCGGATCGCGTCGCCATGCGCGCCGCAGCCGAAGCAGTGGTAGGTCTGGCGCGAGGGGCTGACGATGAAGC
>CAYPDO010000667.1:0-2862 GCA_964409495.1 uncultured Bordetella sp. | reverse complement strand
ACCACCAACTTCCTGCATGGCCTGCCGATCTATGCCGTGTCCATCGCGCTGGCCTACCGCGGCAAGGTGGAGCAGGCCGTGGTGTACGACCCCAACCGCAACGACCTGTTCTACGCCTCCAAGGGCCGCGGCGCGTTCCTGAACGACCGCCGCCTGCGCGTCTCCAAGCGCGTGCGCCTGGCCGATTCGCTGGTGGGTACGGGCTTTCCATTCCGCCGCGGCGACAACTTCCAGCGCTACCTGAAGATGTTCGAGAGCGTGATGCAGGCCTGCGCCGGCCTGCGCCGCCCGGGCTCGGCCGCGCTCGACCTGTGCTACGTGGCGGCCGGCTGGTACGACGGCTTCTTCGAGACCGGCCTGTCGCCCTGGGATCTGGCCGCCGGCTCGCTGATGATCACCGAGGCCGGTGGCCTGGTGGGCAACTTCACCGGCGAGGCCGATTTCCTGTACCAGCGCGAGCTGGTGGCCGGCAACCCGAAGGTGTATGCCCAGCTGGTGACGCTGCTGGCGCCCTACTCGCGCGCCATCAGCCGTGACGACGACACCGGCGCCGAAGGCGCCGATCACGCCGCAGCCGACCAGCCCGCCGCCGCGCTGGCCGCGGCGCTGGGCGTGAGCGGCGAGGCCAGGGCGGAAACCGCCGAAGCCGCCGCCCCGGCCGTGCGCGAGCGCAAGCCGGTGCGCATCCGCAAGGCCGAGGTCGAGGCCGAGGCTGCCGAGGGCAGCGCTGATGGCGAGGCCGCCGCACAGCCGGCCACCGAGCGCCCGGCCCGCGCGCCGCGCCCGGCGCCCACGGTGACGCACAAGCCGGCCGACCCGCGCGGCCCGCGCACTGGCGGCTTTGGCGACCGCGGTGATCGCGGTGGCCCCGGCGGCCCGCGTGGTCCGGCCCGCGGTGCACCGCAGGGCGATCGCCGCGCGCCGGCCAAGACCGGTGCCGGCCCGCGCCCCGGCGGCAAGCCCGGCTTCAAGACGCCGGGCGGCCGCGGTGGCCAGGGTGGCGGTGGCAGCCGAGGCGGCTCGGGCGGCTACTGAGCCCCGGCCCCACGGCTGCGCTGAACCTGCGCGTTCCTTCCCTCGCCGCTTCCTCCACGCCATCTGCTGTCCGAGATGACTGGCACGCCCGCCACGCCCGCCACGCCCGACCGTGCCCTGCCCGACCTGTCGGCGCACACGCCCATGATGCAGCAGTACCTGCGCATCAAGGCCGAGTTTCCCGACACGCTCGTCTTCTACCGGATGGGCGATTTCTACGAGCTGTTCTACGACGACGCGCGCAAGGCCAACCGCCTGCTCGACATCACCATCACCACCCGCGGCCAGAGCGCCGGCGAGCCGGTGGTGATGGCCGGCGTGCCGGTGCACTCGGTCGAGAACTACCTGGCGCGGCTGATCAAGCTGGGCGAGGCGGTGGCCATTGCCGAGCAGGTGGGCGATGTGGCCACGGCCAAGGGCCCGGTGGAACGCAAGGTGGTGCGCGTGGTGACGCCCGGCACCGTGACCGACAGCGAGCTGCTGGCCGACCGGGTCGACACCCTGCTGCTGGCCATCACCAAGACGCGCGCCACCTGGGGCCTGGCCTGGCTGGGCCTGGCCAGCGGCCACCTGGGCGCCACCGAGTGCGGCGAGCGTGAACTGGCCGGCTGGCTGGCGCGGCTGGACCCCGCCGAGCTGCTGCTGCCGCAGGAGCTGGCGGCCAACCCCGGCACGCTGCCGCCCGCCATCACCCAGCACCGCGCCGCGCGCACCGTGCGCCCCGATTGGCAGTTCGACAGCGCACTTGGCGTGCGCAAGCTGACCGCGCTGCTGAAGGTGGCCTCGCTGCAGGGCTTCAACGCGCAAGACCTGCCGGTGGCCCAGGCCGCGGGCGCCGCGCTGCTGGCCTATGCCGAGCACACGCAAGGCCAGGCGCTGGCGCATGTGACCGCGCTGACGGTGGAACGCGCCAGCGCCCTGCTCGACCTGCCGCCGGCCACGCACCGCAACCTGGAGCTGACGCAGACGCTGCGCGGCGAAGACGCGCCCACGCTGCTGTCGCTGCTGGACAGCTGCCGCACCGGCATGGGCAGCCGCCTGCTGCGCCACTGGCTCACCCACCCGCTGCGCGAGCGCACAGCCGCCACCGCGCGGCACGAGGCCATTGCCGTGCTGATCACCGCCGGCGAGGCGCGCGACGGCCCGCTGCGCCAGGCGCTGCGCCACATCTGCGATGTGGAGCGCATCACCGCCCGCCTGGCGCTGCGCCAGGTGCGCCCGCGTGAGCTCTCGGGCCTGCGCGCCACGCTGCTGGCGCTGCCGGCGCTGCGCGAGCTGGCACCTCACGGCACATCCGGCGGCGCGCCGCTGCTCGATGCCGTGCACACCGGGCTGGCGCCCGAGCCCGCGCTGGCCGCGCTGCTGGCCGCATCGATTGCCGAGGAACCGGCGGTGCTGCTGCGCGATGGCGGTGTCATCGCCACCGGCTTCGATGCCGAGCTCGACGAGCTGCGCGCCATCGGCCAGAACTGCGACGCCTTCCTGATCGACCTGGAGCAGCGCGAGCGCGCACGCACCGGCATTGGCAACCTGCGCGTGCAGTTCAACCGCGTGCATGGCTTCTACATCGAGGTGACCAGCAGCGGCCTGGACAAGGTGCCGGCGGATTACCAGCGCCGCCAGACGATGAAAAACGCCGAGCGCTTCATCACGCCCGAGCTGAAGGCCTTCGAGGACAAGGCTTTGTCCGCACAAGACCGCGCGCTGGCGCGCGAGAAATGGCTGTTCGAGCAGCTGCTCGATCAATTGCAGGCCCACCTGCCGGTGCTGGGTGCGCTGGCCCGCGCGCTGGCCACCCTCGATGCACTGGCCTGCCTGGCCGAACGC
>CAYPDO010000666.1:0-2869 GCA_964409495.1 uncultured Bordetella sp. | reverse complement strand
GGCGATGCCCCGGCGGCACTTCGGCACAGCGCCGATGCGCTGGCCGGCTGGCAGGCGTTGAGCGGTTTTCGCGACGTGCGCATGCAGCACCACCTGTGGCGGGTGCGCGCGGCCGCCCTGCTGGCCAGCGGCCGGGTGGCCGAAGGCCGCGCGCTGCGCGACCAGGCGCTGGCCGCCGCCCGCCGAACCGACGCCCCCGACAGCCGCACGGTCACCCAGGCCGACTACCTGGGGCTGTGAGGCCCGTGCCCTCCCGCAGGGCCCGGCCCGAAGCAGCAGCGCTGGCGGGCGCCCCCGATGCCGCTCGCCAATGGCCGGCGCGCGCAGACGCGACAATCCGGGCCCATGTCCGTGCCCCTGCCCAACGACCCCGACGTCCGTTCCGCCACCCCGACCCTGGTGTTCGCCCATGCCAACGGCTTTCCGGCCTGCTGCTACCACCAGCTGTTCGAGGCCTGGCGCGCCGCCGGCTGGCGTGTGGTGGCGCCGCCCATGCTGGGCCATGAACCGGCCTACCCGGTGGCCAGCAACTGGGCGCGGCTGCGTGACCAGCTGGCCGACTTCGTGGCACGCGAGGCGCCCGCCGGCGCCTGGCTGGTCGGCCATTCACTGGGCGGGCTGCTGAGTCTGATGGTGGCCTGCAAGCATCCCGAGCGGGTGCGCGGCCTGGTGCTGCTGGATTCGCCGGTGGTCACCGGCTGGCGCGCGCACAGCGTGCAGGTGCTCAAGGCCAGCCGTCTGATGCCGCGCGTGTCGCCGGGCAAGGTCTCGCAATCGCGGCGCATGGCCTGGCCCAGCCGTGAGGCGGCACACGCCCATTTCGCGGCCAAGCGCAAGTTCGCGCGATGGGCGCCGGGCATGCTGGCCGACTACCTGGGCGAAGGCCTGGTGGATGCCCTCGATGGCGGGGTCACGCTGGCCTTCACGCGCGAGGTGGAGACCCGCATCTACAACACCCTGCCGCACCACCTGGGCAGCCTGCTGCGCCGCCACCCGCTGCGCTGCCCGCTGGGTTTCGTGGCCGGCACGCGCTCGCGCGAGGTGCGCCAAGGCGGGCTGGACACCGCGCGCCGCCTGGCCGGCGAGCGCCTGGCCTGGATCGAGGGCACGCACCTGTACCCGATGGAGCGCCCGGCCGAAACCGCTGCGCAGGTGCTGGCGCTGCTGGCTACCATGGTGGCGGTGTAGCCCGGCGGCGCCAGTCCGGGCGGGTGTGAGCGGGTCTGGGCGGGTGTGGGTGGCCTTCCCGGCTCAGCGGGCCTCGAAGCGGTAGAGGCTGCGGCTGCGCCACACCTGACCGGGGCGCAGCACCGGCTGCAGCATGTCGGGCCGGTGGATGGCGTCGGGCGCATGCTGCGGCTCCAGGCACAGGCCGTTGCCACGCGCGTGGCGGCCGCCACCCGGCGCCGGCAGGCTGCCGTCGAGGAAGTTGCCGCTGTAGAACTGCAGGCCCGGCGCGGTGGTGAGCAGCGTCATCGTGCGCCCGCTGGCCGGGTCTGCCAGCCAGGCTGCCGGCACCGGGTGCAGCGGATCGGGGCGGTCGAGGTGGAAGTGGTGGTCGAAGCCGCCGGCCAGCGCCAGCTGCGGATGCGGCTGCGCCAGGCGCTCGGCCACCGTCACCGGCCGGCGCAGGTCGAAGGGCGTGTCGG
Source organism: uncultured Bordetella sp. (assembly GCA_964409495.1). Taxonomy (GTDB): domain Bacteria; phylum Pseudomonadota; class Gammaproteobacteria; order Burkholderiales; family Burkholderiaceae_C; genus Pseudaquabacterium. Next base: position 1,220 of record CAYPDO010000666.1, on the reverse strand, counting down.
CCACCGCGCACACCTGCTGCGGGATCAGCGTGGCATCCACCGCGTCGAAGCGGCTGGCGTCGATGCGCAGTTGGTGGCCCAGCGCGCTGCCGCCGCCGGCCAGGTTGAAGTAGGCATGCTGGGTCAGGCCCAGCAGCGTGGGCGCGTCGGTGGTGGCGGTGTAGTCCACCGCCCAGGTGTGGGCGTCGGGCAGGCTGTAGCGCACCTCCACATGCACCTTGCCGGGGTAGCCCTCCTCGCCATCGGGGCTGATCAGGCGCAGGCACAGCAGCTCGCCCAGATCGGCGCCGCCGTGCTGCACCTCGGCCAGCCACAGCCGCGCGCCAAAGCCGCGGTGGCCGCCGTGCAGGCTGTTGGGGCCGTCGTTGCAGCTCAGCTGCACCTCGCGGCCGTCCAGCGTGAAGCGCCCACCGGCCACGCGGTTGCACAGGCGGCCGGTCAGCGTGCCGAAATGAGGGTTGCGCGTGGCGTAGTCGGCCAGCTGCTCGAAGCCCAGCACCACATTGGCGCAGCGGCCTTCACGGTCGGGCACCCACAGCTCGGTGACGATGCCGCCGTAGGTGATGGCGGTGAGCGCCAGCGCGCCGCGGCGCAGCGTGTAGGCCTCAACGGCCGAGCCGTCGGGCAGCAGGCCGGCCGGGCGATGGGTGATGGTGGTCGGGGTCATGGGCTTGAGCGCAAGGTGGAAACGGTAGCAGCAGAGGGTGGCAGCACCAAGAATCGGCCGATGGCGAGGGTGGATCGGGTGGCGGCCCGGGAAACGGTGCGTAGCCTAAGGCCCGGCGCTGCGCCGTGCCGCGCGCAGCCAGCCCAGCCGGCGCCAGCGGCGCAGCAGCAGCAGGCCGCGCAGCCACTCGTCGACGATGAAGGCGCACCACAGCCCGACCAGGCCGCCGCCCAGGCGCGTGCCCAGCAGCCAGCCGCCACCGGCCATCACCAGCCAGTGCGAGGCCAGACCCAGGCGCAGCGCGAAGCGCAGGTCGCCGGCAGCGCGCAATGCCGCGCCCAGCACCAGGTTGAAGGCACGGCCGGGCTCCAGCAGCAGGCCCAGCCACAGCAGCAGCGCGCCGGTGTGCAGCACCTCGGGCGTGGTGGTGAAGGCGGCCAGCACCCGCGGGCCCAGCAGCACCGCCAGCACCGCGGCGCCCAGCGCCAGCGGCACCGCCAGGCGCAGGTTGCGCAGCGCCTCGGCGCGCGCCGCGCGGCGCTGGCCGGCGCCC
>CAYPDO010000665.1:0-2876 GCA_964409495.1 uncultured Bordetella sp. | reverse complement strand
CGGTCGAACTACCTGCGCAGCAAGGCCGCAGGCGAGGCGGTGTGGCGCCTGGCCGAGCAGGTGGACGGCGCGGGCCGGCTGGATGTGCGCATCCTGCGGCCCAGCGTGATCTTCGGCGAGGACGACCGCTTCACCAACCTGTTTGCCGGGCTGCTGAAGCTGTTTCCGCTGCTGCCGCTGGCCGGCACCGGCGCGCGCTTCCAGCCGGTGTGGGTGGGCGATGTGGCCCAGGCCATCGTCGAGCTGATCCGCCGCGACGACCTGGCCAGCGCCACCGTGGAGGCCGCCGGCCCCGAGGTGCTGACGCTGGGCCAGATCATCGCCCGCGTGGGCGCCATGAGCGGCCATGCGCGCCCGGTGCTGCCATTGCCCGAGTGGGCCGGCATGCTGCAGGCCACCGGCATGGCCCTGCTGCCCGGCGAGCCACCGATGAGCCGCGACAACCTGCTGAGCATGCGCGTGCCCAATGTGGCCGGCGGCACGCTGCCGGGCCTGGCGGCGCTGGGCATCGACGCCCAGCCGCTGGCCCGGCTGGCCGCGCATTTCGCGCCGGCGCGGCCGGCCTATCGCAAGTTCTGAGCGCACACGGACGGGTGCGATGAAGGTCTACATCGTCGGCGGCGCCGTGCGCGACGCGCTGCTGGGCCTGCCGGTGCACGACCGCGACTGGGTGGTGGTGGGCGCCACGCCCGAGGCCATGCTCGAGGCCGGCTACAAGCCGGTGGGCGCCGACTTTCCGGTGTTTCTGCACCCCGAGACGGCCGAGGAATATGCGCTGGCCCGCACCGAGCGCAAGGCCGGCCGCGGCTACCACGGCTTTGCCTTCCACGCCGCGCCCGAGGTCACGCTGGAAGAAGACCTGGCGCGCCGCGACCTGACCATCAACGCCATCGCGCAAGACCCCGCCACCGGCGCGCTGACCGATCCCTACGGCGGCCAGGCCGACCTGGCGGCCCGGGTGCTGCGCCATGTGTCGCCGGCCTTCGTCGAAGACCCGGTGCGCCTGCTGCGCGTGGCGCGTTTTGCCGCACGCTATGCCGATTTCACGCTGGCCCCTGAAACCCTGGCCCTGCTGCGCCAGATGGTGGCCGGCGGTGAAGTCGACCACCTGGTGCCCGAGCGCGTGTGGCAGGAGCTCTCGCGCGGGCTGATGGCGGCGCGCCCCGAGCGCATGGTCGAGGTGCTGCGCGAGACCGGCGCGCTGCGCGTGCTGCTGCCCGAGCTGGACGCTTTGTGGGGCGTGCCGCAGCCGCCCCAGCACCACCCCGAGGTGGACACCGGCGTGCACCAGCTGCTGGTGCTGCGCGCCGCCGCGGCGCTGGACGCACCGCTCACCGTGCGCTGGGCCTGCCTGATGCATGACCTGGGCAAGGCCACCACACCGCGCGACGAGTGGCCGCGCCACATCGGCCATGAGCAGCGCAGCGTGGGCCTGGCGCGCCAGGTGGCCGAGCGCTTGAAGCTGCCCGGTGACTGCCGCGAGCTGGCCGAGGTGGTGGCGCGCGAGCACGGCAACATCCACCGCAGCGCCGAGTTCGGTCCGGAGGCGGTGATGCGCCTGATCGACCGCTGCGACGGCCTGCGCCGGCCGCAGCGCTTTGCCGAATGCCTGCTGGCCTGCGAATGCGATGCGCGCGGCCGCACCGGCTTCGAAGACCGGCCCTACCCGCAGCGCGCGCGCCTGCAGGCCGCGCTGGATGCCGCGCTGGCGGCCGATGTGCAGGGCGCCAGCGCTGCCGCGGTGGCCGCCGGCCTGAAGGGTCCGCAGATCGGCGAGCGCGTGCGCGCGGTGCGGGTGGCGGCGGTGGACGCCGCCTTGCAGGCGCTCAGATCAGCCAGCCCACCGCCATCGCCAGCAGGCTGAACACCAGGCTGCTGGCAAAGGGCAGGTAGAGCTCGCGGCCGCGCCAGCGCAGCGTGATGTCGCCCGGCAATCGGCCCAGCCCGATCTTCTGCAGCCAGCCCTTCAGGCCGCTGAAGACCAGCGACGCGAGCACGAAGACGATCAGCCAGCGCACCAGATCATCCGGCGTTCAAAGCCGATGCGTCCGGTCGCCCTGGGCAAAGCCCAGCAGCGGCGCATCGGGCGGCAGGTCCAGCCCGCGCGCGAAGGCAATCACCTTGAACAGCTCGCCCATCTCGTGCTCGGTGATCAGCTTCTGCGCCATCGCGCGCTCGGCCAGGCTGGCGTCCAGCAGCAGCGCGGGCAGGCCGCAGTTGATCAGGAAGCGGCCCTGCGAGGTGTAGCCGACCACGTCCAGCCCGGCGTCCTGCGCGGCCAGCGCGATGCCGGTGAAATCGACATGCGCGGTGATGTCCTTCAGGCCCACGTCCACCAGCGGATCGGGGTCGCTGCGGTGCGCGCGGTGGCACATCAGCGTGCCCATGTGGCGCTGCGGCAGCCAGTACTCGGCCTCTGGAAAGCCGTAGTCGAGAAAGATCGCCAGGCCGCGCCGCAGCACACCCGCCAGCGTGGCGATGAAGGCCCGCGCCTGCGGTTGGATCTCGGTGACGGTGCCGGGCACGAAGGCCGCATCCACCGGCGGGCGCAGCTCGGTAGGGCGGTCTTGCCAGGCAAAGCCTTCGCCAGCCGTCACCACGCCGCGCTCGAACCAGGCCTCGCCATCGAAGTGCAGCAGCTGCACCGGCATGGCATCGAGCACCTCGTTGCCGACGATCACGCCCTCGATGGCCGCGGGCAGCGCATCCAGCCACTGCACGCGGGGCCTAAAGCGCGCCAGCCGTTCGGCCTGGCGCGCACGCAGCGTGCCCGACAGATCGACGATGCGGTAGGCCTGCACCGCATCGCCCAGCGCATCCAGCAACTGCTCGGCCAGCGCTCCCGAGCCGGCGCCGAACTCCACCACCGTGTGCGT
>CAYPDO010000664.1:0-2876 GCA_964409495.1 uncultured Bordetella sp. | reverse complement strand
TGATGGCCAGCGCCCAGCGCCTGGGCGTGACCAAGATCGGCCTGGTCGGCAACGAACAGTTCATGAACTGATCCGACATAGCGGAACCCGTGATGAAGAAGATTCCTGCCCTCGCCGCTGCCCTGACCCTGGCCGTCGCGCTGGGCACCGCCCATGGCCAGGCCCTGCGCCCCGAGGTGGGCAAGCCATTGCAGCAGGCCTATGAGCTGATCAAGGCCGGCAAAGGCAAGGAAGCCCTGGCCAAGGTGCGCGAGGCCGAAGCGGTGGGCAACAAGACCGCCGCCGAAACGATGCAGATCGAGCGCATGAAGGCCGCCGCCGCGCAGCGCGCCGGCGACCATGGCGCGGCCATCCAGGCTCTCGAATCAATCTACGGCAAGACCTCCGGCGCCGAGCAGGGCCAGATCGCCGAGCAGATCGCCTCGGCCTACGCCTCGGCCAAGGACAACGCCAAGGCCGGCCAGTGGGCCCAGAAGGCGGCGGCCGCCGGCAACAACAGCGCCTCGCTGAAGCAGCTGCAGGCCTACCTGCAGGGTGCCAGCGGCGACTACGGTGCCATCGCCAAGGAAGCCGCCGCCGCCGTGCAGGCCGCCGAAGGTGCCGGCCGCAAGCCCGATGAAGGCGACCTGCTGCGTCTGGCCGACGCCCAGCAGCGCACCGGCAATGCCGCCGGCCAGACCGCCACGCTCGAGAAACTGCTGGCCCACTACCCGAAGAAGGACTACTGGGCCATCTATCTGGGCCGCGTGCGCAGCAAGAGCGGCTTCTCCGACCGCTTCGCGCTCGACCTGATGCGCCTGAAGCTGGCCACCGGCAACCTCTCGAAGACCGAAGACTTCATGGAGATGGCCCAGTTGGCGCTGCAGGCCGGCCTGCCGGCCGAGGGCAAGGCCATCGTCGAGAAGGGCTTCGCTGCCGGCGCCCTGGGCACCGGCGCCGAGGCCGAGCGCCACAAGCGCCTGCGCGACCTGGCGGTCAAGCAGGAGGCCGAGGGCAAGGCCTCGATCGATCAACGTGCCAGCGCCGCCGCCGCCCTCAAGGACGGCAACGATCTGGTGCAGATCGGCTATGCCTACGTGACCATGGGCCAGGTCGACAAGGGCCTGCCGATGATCGAGCAAGGCATTGCCAAGGGCGGCCTGAAGCGCCCCGAGGACGCCAAGCTGCGCCTGGGCCTGGCCCAACTGGCGGCCAAGAACAAGGCCAAGGCCGTGCAGACGCTGCGCAGCGTGCAGGGCAACGACGGCGCGGCCGATCTGGGCCGCCTGTGGGCGCTGTACGCCAACACCAACGGCGGCTGATCGCAGGCGACAGCGCCAGGCCGGGCATCACGGCCAGAATGCAAGGGCAGGGCTTCAACCCCCTGCCCTTTTTCATGGCTGATGAAAGACCCCCCGCCCATGGCCCTGCCCTTCGTCCACAGCCTCGGTGACGGCATCCACGCCATCGACACCGGCTTCCACCGCGATCATTTCGACGCTGCCTACCTGGTGGTGCAGGACGGGCATGCGCTGTTCGTCGACACCGGCACCAACTTCTCGGTGCCACGCCTGCTGGCCGCGCTGGACGACCTGGGCCTGCCGCGCGATGCGGTCGACCATGTGATCCCCACCCATGTGCACCTGGACCACGGCGGCGGCGTGGGCCTGCTGATGCAGCAACTGCCGCGCGCCACGGTGCTGGTGCACCCGCGCGGCGCCCGCCACATGGTCGATCCATCGGCGCTGTACCAGGGCGCGCTGGCGGTCTATGGCGCCGCCGAGATGGAACGCAACTACGGCCAGCTGCAGCCGGTGGCCGCCGACCGCGTGCAGGCCACGGCCGATGGCCAGGTGCTGCACTGGCACGGCCGCCGGCTCGAGTTCATTGACACGCCGGGCCATGCCAGGCACCACCACTGCCTGTGGGACGAGGCCAGCCGCGGCTGGTTCACCGGCGACACCTTCGGCCTGAGCTACCGCGAGTTCGACACGCCGCGCGGCGCCTGGATCATGCCCACCTCGACCCCGGTGCAGTTCGAGCCCGAGGCCTTGAAGCGCTCGATCGACCGGCTGATGGCGCGCGATCCGCAGGCCATGTACCTCACCCACTACAGCCGTGTGCGCGATCTGCCGCGCCTGGCCGGCCTGCTGCATGAGCAGATCGATGCCATGGTGGCGCTGGCCATGCCGCTGCGCCAGGCGCCGGCGCGCCATGCTGCGCTGCTGGCCGGGCTGAATGCGCTGTATGGCGAGCAGTTGCAGCGCCACGGCGTCGCCGATGTGGCCGCCGGCCTGCACGGCCTGGCGCTGGACATCGAGCTCAACGCCCAGGGCCTGGGCATCTGGCTCGACCGCGCCTGATGGCCGCCCGCGCTGCGGCGCGTGCCTGCGTTCAGGCGTGCGCCGCGCGCAGCTTCTGCGAGAACTCGGCCAGGGCCTCGATGCCGCTGGCTTCGGCCTTCTTGCACCAGACCTGCAGATCAGCCACCAGCTGTTCGGCCGACACATTGGTGCGCGTCCACAGCATGCGCAGTTCCTCGCGCATGGCCACCAGCTTGGCCAGCTTGGGGCTCTCGTTCATCACGCTGGCCAGTTGCGGCTTCACCGACTGCGGAATCTTCTCGTCGTCGCGGTGCAGCCAGCGCTGGGCCAGCTTGAACTCGCCCAGGTGCTTGGCCGACAGGCCTTGCTGCTTGACGCGCTCGAACTCGGCGCTGCAGACGGCACGAACGTCCGCCGCGTACTTGGCCATCACCTCGTAGCGGTTGGCGATGATGGCTTCCAGCGTCTGGCTGTCGGCCACCGGCTTGATGCTGCCCAGCTGCAGCTGCGGCGGCGTCTTGCGCACCTTGGCCCAGCCCAGCATCTCCATGCCGCGGATGTACATCCAGCCGA
>CAYPDO010000663.1:0-2880 GCA_964409495.1 uncultured Bordetella sp. | reverse complement strand
TTTTAGGAGGGACAGATTTACCCGCACGAATGGGACGAAGTCAGTTTCTTCTACGCGTGCGCACCGCCGGACAACGCCATGCCCACCGGCTCATCGAACACCTGGAGCGAGGCGATCGAGAAGACGCACAAGCGCAGGCGCTCCTTCTCGAGCAGGCTGTGCAGCTCGACCAGCCACAGCCACTCCCGCTGGGTCATGCCCTGCGCTTCGTCGATGACGAGGACCAGGAATCGGCCGCCGCCCTGCGACGCCAGCTCTGCCCAGCGTTCGATCAGCATGTGCTGACGGTCGAGGGGGCTGCGCGCCGCCTTGGCAAGAGGGTGCCGGCTGGCGTGCAACAGATGGGCGTGGAAACGTCCGACCGAAGCTGCACCACCAGAGTCGGTGTGGCTCCAGACGACCATCGGTACGTGGCCGCTGTAGCGCTTCGACAGCAGCGACTGCAGCCAATGGTCCACGGCGCTGGACTTGCCGAACCGCGAAGGGCCGAAGATGGTGGCGCCATCGACCTGGTCGTCGATCCAACGCCCCACGGTGTCCACCATCTCGGAGATGGCCGGGGTGAAGAGCGAATAGTCACGCGTGACCACCGGGTGGTCCCTGGGCAGGTGCTCTGCGACCAGCTGACTGGACGAGTAGGCCTCCATCACCGCGTCACCACGTCTTGGCCATCTGCATTGGCGGCAGCGGACGCCGGCCTTCGCGCGGTGGGCTCGAAGCCTCGCCCTGGGGCGTTGGAACCGCCGGCGCTGGTTGATCGGGTGAGGGCAGCAGCGGTTGTGCCGTCAGCGCCTGGGCATGCTGCTTCAGCACCCGTCTGGCTTCCAGGTATGCGGGGTGCGGCGGCAGCTTCTTGTCCTGCGAGCCCTCGGCGTAGCGGATGAGCTCCTCCACGGCGTCGCATTGCCCGGTGAGGTGCAACATGCGGCGCTTCTCGAGCGCGCGGATGGCCTGGCGCATGTACAGGGTGTGCGGCGATCGATTCCACGGCGGCGCGGCTCGGACAACGCCCAGGAACTCGCCGCGGTCGGTCGATACGCTTGCGAAGCGGGCGTCGTCCTCGTCCTCCAGTTGCAGCCACAGCAGCTTGCCAAGCAGGTCTGTGCGCAGGGTGAGCCACTCTGACGAGTAGCGTGCATTTGCGAACTGAAAGTACGGCCGTCGACCTGTACTCACGCCTCCCTTCAGGGTGCACAGCTTGCGGATGCTGACCATGCGCTGGACTTCGCCGGCATCGGCCTGGCGGATGCGCTGCGGTTCACGACTGGTCAGGAAGTCAAGCTGTTCCAGAGGGCTGCGCCAGCCCAACCCGGAGTGAGGGCGTGCGTTGTAGTTGGCGATGAGGGTGTCGAGGAGCTCCTCGGCGTACTCGAGCTGGAACTGAGTGTCTACCGCCACCTCGTCTGGGTTAGCGCCGCGCTTGTCGGCCGGTTTGCTGCCGGTCGTGGTCGACAGCCGATGAAAACCTCCCCTGGCGAGCTGGCCGAAAAAGGACTCGATGAATGGGCGGTCGTCCTTGCTGCGCCGGCTGGCGTAGCTGGTCGGATCCTGAGGCTTGAGGATGGTCGAGCCGACCACTTCGCGAAGCTGCCGCTCGACCCGGGCGCAGATGTTGGCCATCGCGCCATCGACGCTGAACTCATCCCAGCAGGCGCCCAGGTAGCGCTCGTGGCGTGCTGACGGTAGGCCTGCGCCCTCGACGTAGGCATTGCCGCTCCACAGCAGTTCGCGCGGCGCCCAGCGCGTCAGCGCGCGTTTGACGGTGCGCAGCACGTCCTCGGCGCTGCACTCCGGGTGCAGGCTCAGGTGGTAGCCGAGCACGGCGCGGGATTCGATTTCGATGATGACGATGACCCACAGGCGGCGAATCGAGCGGCTCTCGTAGCCGCCGTGCGGCGATGGAATGGCCACGACCATGCGCGCATCGAGCTTGTGGGCGTCGCACTCCACCCGCTTAAACACGCGCAGCAGAGGCCTGTCGGCGCCGTCGCCGGCGCGCGCCTTGCGTTCAGCCTCATGGCCACCGAGTAACTGCCGCTGGCGTCGCGGGTTCTCGTCCATGACCGTGTCGATGAACTTGCAGATGCTGACGTAGCCGAGCTTCTCGACGTTGAAGGGCCATTCGCCGCGCGCTTCGAGGCCGGCCGCGCGCAGCTCCTTGATGAACCATGCGAACAACTCTCTCTTGGGGCGCTTCGCCGCGGCGAGCTTCGGCACCTTGCCGACGATCTGTTTGCGGAACCTGGCCTGGATGTCGGAGCCGCCAGGCGACTCGAACAGCCATTGCAGGGCGCCAGCGGCCCCGGCTCCCGCATCGCTGACCTCAAGTGGGGTCGCTCGAGACCATTCCTTCACTCGACGATGCGGGAGCGCGCCGCGCCAGCCGTTCACGTTGCCGTCCGGGTTCTGCGCTAGGCAGCGTTCCACGATGAGGCGATAGATGTGGGAGCGCCCGAAGCCGCAGGCCTTCCGAATGTCGGCCTCGGTCGCGCCGTCGAAGTAGAGCTGAATGCCTGTCTTGCGACGCAAGAACAACTCTCGTCGATCGTCCGGCAAGGCGTCTGCATCGATCTGAGTCCAGCGGTCTGGCCGAACCTGATCCGGGATCGCAGCATGGCCGGACCAAGCTGCTGTGCCTATGCGAGCGCGTCTGGGCATGCATACCTCCCGCTCACGCCGCCGTCGGCGATTTCAGGAGAATAGTTGAATCGCGCCCCTCGTTACAACTTCTCTTGTCGCGCACGCGCTCAGTAACCCATCGGCGCTGCCGGCGTTGCCCAGGAAGATGATCCGGCCGGTGAGTTACAACTTCTCTTGTGTGAGCGCAGACCTCGTGGCGGCCCGCTGGAACAGCATCGCCCGCCTTGCGATCCGTCGGGC
>CAYPDO010000662.1:0-2881 GCA_964409495.1 uncultured Bordetella sp. | reverse complement strand
TGGGCGACGGGCTGCGCGACCTGCTCGATCCGCGGCTGGCGCGAAGACGCTGATCGAAGCGGATGCTGGCCGAGCGCCCGGCCGCCTGAAGCCGGCCGCCGCCAGGTGCCCCGGCTACTGTGGGACGAAACCGCTGGCTTTGATCACCTTGGCCCAGGCGGCGCTGTAGGCGCGCTCCCGGGCGCTGAACTGCGGGCCGGGCACGAAGCCCACGGCCAGGCCCATCGCGGTCAGGCGCTCCTTCACGTCGGGCATGGCCACCACCTTGGCCAGCGCGGCCGAGAAGGCATCGGTCACCGGCTTGGGCGTGCCGGCCGGGGCGAACACGCCGTAGAAGGGCAGGTCCTCGAAGCCGGGCAGGCCCAGCTCGGCCAGCGTGGGCACGTCGGGCAGCTGGGCCTGGCGCTTGTCGCCCATCACCGCCACCACGCGCAACTTGCCGTGGCGGTGGTTCTCGATGAAGTCGGGGATCGAGCCCAGGCCGGCGGCGATCTGGTTGCCCAGCATGTCGGCCATCATCGGCGCGCTGCCGCGGTAGGGCGCAGGCACCAGGTCGAGCTTGTACTTCTCGGCCACCACCTTCACCAGGAACTCGGGCACCGAGGCCGGCGCCGGGATGCCCACCGCGCCCTTGCCGCCGCCGGCGCCCTTCACCCAGGCTACGTACTCGGCCATGCTCTTGGCTGGCGTACCGCCGGACACGGCCCAGGCATTGGCAAAGGTGGCAAAGCCGGCCACCGGGGTGAAATCGTGGGCGGTGTCGAAACCGGGCGTCTTCACCACCAGCGGCAGGATCGACACGGTGTGGTCATGCGTCACGAAGAAGGTGCTGCCATCGGCCGGCGCGCCCTTCAGCGCCTGCGCCGCCAGCTGGCCACCGGCGCCGGGCTTGTTCTCGACGATCACATTGGCGCCGCCCAGCTCGTCCTTGAGCTTCTCGGCCAGCAGCCGGGCGATGGCATCGCTGCCGCCGCCGGCCGGAAAGCCCACCAGCAGGCGCACGGTGCGGCCGGTTTGCGCCCGGGCCGGCGTGGCCACAAGCGGGGCGGCCAGGCTGGCCAGGGCGGGGGCGGCGAGCTGCAGCAGCGCGCGGCGGCGGTTCAGACGGGACATCGGCAAGTGCTCCAGGCAGTGATCGGCGGCCCACGTGCGGGCCCGTGGCGCGAGGATAGCGGCAGCTGGCCGCTGCTGCAGCACGCTGACAACACGCCGCCAGGGCTTGCGGGTACAATCGTGGGTTGGTCAAAGGGTGCGCGCGCGGCTTTCAAGGCCGCGTCTCCCACTCCCTCCCACCCGAACGTCGCGCCACGCCGGCACCCCCGCAAATCTTGCGGCCAGGGGTTTCGGCGCCCCCCGCGAGCCTGCCGCCCCCTGCCAGGGCCCCCAGGTTGCCGGCCCATCGCCATGGGGTCGGCCGCAGGTGGCGGCCTTGTTTTCCATCGTCCGCACCGGCCAGTTGCCGGTGGCGGCCGTGTTCGCTGATCGCGCCGAGCCGTGTGGCCCGGCCCTGAACCCACCCTTTTCCAGGATCCGTTGATGGCCAAGGAAGAACTGATCGAAATGCGTGGCACCGTGCTTGAGGTGCTGCCCGACTCGCGCTACCGCGTCAAGCTCGAGAACGGCCACGAGCTGGTGGCCTACTCGGCCGGCCGCATGAAGAAGAACCACATCCGCATCCTGGCGGGCGATGCCGTGTCGCTGGAGCTGTCGGCCTACGACCTGACCAAGGGCCGGATCACCTTCCGCCACCTGGATCGCCGCTGATCCAGCCCTCCCCGGCCTGCCGCCGCTTGCGGCAGGTCAAGACCGGCGCGGGCTGACATGCGCCGGTGACTTTCGCGTGATATCTCTACGGGCTGTGTCGATCCGACCGGAAGCCGCCGAGACCGCGATGAGTCCCAATCCCCCCCAGCTGCAGCTTGATTCCGCTGCCGACCAGGCCCAGAGCCGCGCCGCCGCGGCGGCCTTCGACAGCGCCCTGCACGCGCGCCTGGCCCCCATGTGGGGCGGCCTGTCGCCCATCTCGCTGGCCCTGGCCACGCTGGACTGGAGCCTGCACCTGGCCACCCAGCCCGCACAGACGCTGCAGCTGGCGCTGCAGTCCGGCCAGGCGGCCACCCGCTGGTGGACCGACAACCTCACCCACCGCGACCTGAACGGCGATGCCGCCGCCTCGGGCCGGGTGGAGGATCTGCGATTTTCCAACCCCGCCTGGCAGCACTGGCCCTACGCGCCGGTGGTGCGCGCCTACCTGGGCGCCGAGCAGTGGTGGCGCGAGGCCAGCACGCTGCGCGGCATGGCCCCGCACCACCAGGAGATGACGCGCGTGTTTGCGCGCCAGTGGCTGGACATGCTGAGCCCGGCCAATGCCGGCCTGGCCAACCCCGAGGTGCTGCAGCGCACGCTGGCCAGCGGCGGCAGCAACCTGGCCCAGGGCCTGGGCAACGCGCTGGACGAATGGCGCGTGCGCCACGGCCTGGAGCCGCTGCACAAGCCCGACCGCCCCTACCAGCCTGGCGTGGACGTGGCCATCACCCCCGGCCAGGTGGTGCACCGCAATGCCCTGGTGGAACTGATCCAGTACAGCCCGGCCACGCCCACGGTGCACGCCGAGCCGGTGTTCATCGTGCCCAGCTGGATCATGAAGTACTACATCCTCGACCTCTCGCCCGGCAACTCGATGGTGAAGTGGCTAGTCGACCAGGGCCACACGGTGTTCATCCTGTCGTGGCGCAACCCCGACGAGGGCGATGCGCTGCTGGGCATGGCCGATTACCTGGAGCTGGGCATCTTCGACTGCCTGGCCGCCATCGCCCGGCGCGTTCCGGGCGAGGCCGTGCACGCCACCGGCTACTGCCTGGGCGGCACGCTGCTGTCCATT
>CAYPDO010000661.1:0-2887 GCA_964409495.1 uncultured Bordetella sp. | reverse complement strand
CGCGCCAGCGGCCCAGCTGCCGCACGGCATGGCGCAGCGCCGCGCCCAGGCGTGTGGAACCACCGCAATGCAGGGCCTGCAGGCGCGCCACCAGCGCGCCGCCGTCCAGTGGCGGCTGGTGCAGGCCCTGCACCGTGTGCACGCGCACGGCATGCCGGCCATGGCTGGCAAAGCCGCTCACCGCGCAAGCCACCCGCCGGCCCTGCAGCGCGACGGCCGTGGCGGCCGTGGCGCAGGTGGCTAGGTCAAACAGGCGTGGCGGGGCGGCAGGGGGGATCGGCGCCGGCCAGCGCCGACGGCGCCAGCGCATCGGCACTCGACGCCGACTGGTCCAGCAGCAGCCAGGCGGCCGGCCGGGCCGGCTGGCGCTGGCGCGCGCGCCACACCCGGCCCTGCGCGCCGTGGCCGCCGCGCCGAGCCATCTGCCAGGCCACCAGCGCGTCCAGGTCCAGCGCCTCGCCCTGGTGATCCAGCCGGCGGCTGCGGCCGCCGGCATCGAGCCGCTGCAGCGCCGGCTGCAAGCGACGCGCCAGGGCCTGGGTGGTGATGGCGCTGGCCGCGGGGGCCGTGGTGTGCCGGGCGGCCGCCTGTGGCGCGGGCCGCTCCAGCACCGTCACCCAGTCGTGGCGCAGGCGCTGGATCAGCCGGTCCCACTCGGGATGGCGGGTGCTGACGCTGCCGTCCTCGGGCGCCTGCGGCACATCGGGCGCTGGCGTGGCCGTGCCGGCGGGCGCCGCACTGGCCGGCAGCGGTGGCGGCGCCACGGCCTGATGCTGTTCGGCCGGCCACATCCAGCGGTGATCGTCGCGGTAGGCCGGCTGCGGGCGGTGGCCGCGGGCATTGAAGGGCAGGCGCGCCTGGCCGATGTCGCGCCCCAGCACCAGCGCGGCGGCACGCAGCTCGGCCGGCGTGCGCAGCGCCAGCATCTGCAGGCCCTGGTCGATGAAGAACAGCCGCCGCGCCTTGGCCACCCAGGCATGGGGGTCGTGGTAGCCGGGGTCGATCAGCGCGCGGGCCAGGCGCTGCAGCAGGGCCTCGAAGCCCTCGCCGCTGCCAGGCGTGGCGGTGTGCAGCGGCCGCCACAGGCGCGCCAGGCCGGGCAGCTCGCGCATGGCCAGCGCCTCCACACGCGCGTCCTCCAGCGTGGCCAGCAGCACGCGGGCGATGGGCACCAGGCCGTCGCCGTCAAAAGCGGGTGGCGAGTACACCAGGTGTGCCGCCATGTGCGCCGCAGCGGCGCGCTGCGCGGCCCAGGGCCGGGCCGGCGCCAGGTGCATGCGGCCGCCGGCGATGAAAGGCGCGGCCTCGGCCGGCGCCACCGCCAGCGGCGGCAGGCGGCCCCACAGCAGGCGCAGCCAGTGGGTCAGTGGCGGGCTGTGCATGGGTCAGCGGGCCGGCGCTTGATGTGCCGGCGCTAGAAGGCGGCGTCCAGCGCGGCGTGCAGCGCATCGAGCACGGCCTCGTCGTCGCTCAGCGCCTCGACCACGGCCACGCGGCAGGCCGTGGCCAGCGCCACGCCCTGCATGGCCAGCTGCGCGGCATGCACCAGCATGCGCGTGGAGGCGCCCTCGTCCAGGCCCTGGCCCTGCAGGCGCCGCGTGCGCAGGCCGTAGGCGACGATGGCCGCGCAGCCCGCCAGCGCCAGCCCGGACTCGTGCGCCACGATGGCGGCCTCGCGCTCGGCGTCGGGATAGGCCAGTGCCAGCGCGCAAAAGCGCTGGCGCGTGCTGGCCTTGAACTCGCGCACCTGCGGCCCGGGGTTGTACGAGACCACCAGGCGGAAGTCGGGGTGGGCGCGCAGCAGCTCGTTGCGCTGGGCCAGCGGCAGCATGCGGCGCGTGTCGGTGAGCGCGTGGATCACCACCGTGGTGTCGGCGCGTGCCTCCACCAGTTCATCCAGGTAGCAGATGCCACCATGCCGGGCGGCCAGCGTGAGCGGCCCGTCCTGCCAGCGCGTGCCCTCGGCATCGAGCAGCCAGCGGCCCACCAGATCGGTGGCACTCAGGTCTTCGTGGCAGGCCACGGTGACCAGCGGCCGGTTCATGCGCCAAGCCATGTGCTCGACAAAGCGTGTCTTGCCGCAGCCCGGCGGGCCCTTGAGCAGCAGCGGCAGCTGGCGCGCGCAGGCCGCCTCGAACAGCGGCAGCTCGTCGGCCACGGCCTGGTAGAAGGGCTCTTCAGCCAACCTCCAGGCGCCGAGCATGTCACCCACAGCCGGCTCCCCGCCCGCTCAGCGATGCCCCACGGTGGCCGGGTTCGGGATGCCGGGGATCGGCGCCTCGTCGGTGCCCACGGTGCTGCGGGTGAAGCTCTCCACCTGCCTGCGCATGCCCTCGGGATCGTTCACCCACTGGGCATAGAAGTCGTACGGGCAGGCGGCCACGCCCTGGTCGCCCTCGCGGCTGTTGATCAGGCCGGTGTAGCCACGGTGCAGCAGCTTGAACAAGTGGTTCTCGCTCTGGCCGTGTTTGCGGAAGTCGCGGATCAGGTGCTTGCTCAGCGCGGCGTACTGGATGCCCATTTCCTCCTCGCCGCACTCGCCCAGCGTGCGGCCGTCGAAGCCGATGATGGCGCTGTGGCCGAAGTAGCTGTAGACGCCGTCGAAGCCGGCCGCATTGGCCACCGCCACATAGGTGTTGTTGGCAAAGGCCATGGCCTTGCTGATCAGGATCTGCTGCTCCTTGGCCGGGTACATGTAGCCCTGGCAGCGGATGATCAGCTCGGCGCCCTTCATCGCGCAGTCGCGCCAGATCTCGGGGTAGTTGCCGTCGTCGCAGATGATGAGGCTGACCTTCAGCCCCTTGGGGCCGTCGGAGACGTAGGTGCAGTTGCCCGGGTACCAGCCCTCGATCGGCACCCAGGGCATGATCTTGCGGTACTTCTGCAC
>CAYPDO010000660.1:0-2895 GCA_964409495.1 uncultured Bordetella sp. | reverse complement strand
CCCTCGCGCACCACGCCGGCATCGCCGCGGCTGCCCAGCGCCAGCTGCAGCGCGTCGATCAGGATCGACTTGCCGGCCCCGGTCTCGCCGGTGAGCACCGAGAAGCCGGCGTGGAAATCAAGCTCCAGCGCCGGCACGATGACGAAATCGCGCAGCGCAAGACGGCGCAGCATGGCTAAACCACTCCCTCGTACCAGCGGAGCTTTCTGCGCAGCGTGGCGTAGTAGCTCCAGCCACGCGGGTGCAGGAAGCGCACCTTGTGCGCCGAGCGGCGCACGCGCACCTGGTCACCGTGCAGCATGCTGGCCAGGCCTTGCATGTCGAAGTTGGCCGAGGCGTCGCGCCCGGCCACCACGGTGATGCGCACCTCTTCGGCATCGGGCAGCACGATGGGGCGGTTGGACAGCGTGTGCGAGGCGATCGGCACCACCACCCAGCCGGCGATGCGCGGGTGCAGGATGGGCCCGCCGGCCGACAGCGCATAGGCCGTGCTGCCGGTGGGCGACGCGACGATCAGGCCATCGGCACGGATGTTGGCGACAAACTCGTCGCCGATGTCCACGCGCAGCTCCACCATGCTGGCGGTGGCGCCACGGCCCACCACCACATCGTTCATCGACAGGCCTTCGAAGAAGCGCTCGCCGTCGCGCCACACCTCGCCCTCGAGCATGGCGCGCGGGTCTTCCTCGAAATCACCGGCAATCATCGGCGCCAGTGCCTCGCGCCAGTGGCCCAGCGGCACATCGGTGATGAAGCCCAGCCGGCCCTGGTTGATGCCCACCAGCGGCACCTTGTGGCGCGCCAGCTCGCGCGCAATGCCCAGCATGGTGCCATCACCCCCCACCACCACCGCCAGATCGCAGCGGGCGCCGATCTGCGCCGGGGTGAGGGCGTCGAATTCGGTCATGCCGGTGCTCAGCGCCGTCTCGCGTTCGAGCGAGACCTCGAGCCCTTCGCGCAGCAGGAACTGCGCCACCTCGGCCAGCAGCGGCCGGATGCCTTCAGCCTGGTATTTGCCCACCAGCGCGGCATGATGGAAGCGGCGCGACATCGTGCGGCGGATTACACCACAGGCCCCCTCGGCCAAGCGCCCTGCCAGCGGCTGCCCGCAGGCCCTTCCGTACAATGAAAGCGAGTCATTGAAACGTCATGGACGAACGCGCCCACACCCTGCTGAAGATCCTGGTCGAGCGCTACATCGCCGATGGCCAGCCGGTGGGCAGCCGCACGCTGTCGCGGGCCTCGGGGCTGGAGCTGTCGCCGGCCACCATCCGCAACGTGATGGCCGATCTGGAAGAGCTGGGCCTGATCGCCAGCCCGCACACCAGTGCCGGGCGCGTGCCCACGGCGCGCGGCTACCGGGTGTTTGTCGACACCATGCTCACGGCGCGGCCAGTCAACCTGGACAGCATGGCGGCCGACGTGGCCAGCGTGCGGGATCAACTGCAGCCTGACCAGCCCCAGCGCGTGATCGCCCAGGCGGCGCAGATGCTGTCGAGCCTGTCGCACTTTGTCGGCGTGGTCACGGCGCCCAAGCGGGCCGGCGTGTTCCG
Organism: uncultured Bordetella sp.; assembly: GCA_964409495.1. Lineage (GTDB taxonomy): Bacteria > Pseudomonadota > Gammaproteobacteria > Burkholderiales > Burkholderiaceae_C > Pseudaquabacterium. The sequence continues at coordinate 1,342 of CAYPDO010000660.1, read as the reverse complement.
CCACATCGAGTTTCTGCGCCTGGGCGACAAGCGCGTGCTGGTGATCCTGGTCACGCCCGAGGGCGATGTGCAGAACCGCGTGATCTTCACCGCGCGCGACTACCCCGAGGGTGAGCTGGTGGAGGCCACCAACTTCCTGAACACCCACTACGCCGGCCTGGCGGTGGACGAGATGCGCCAGCGCCTGCGCAGCGAGGTGGATGCGTTGCGCGCCGACATCGCCACGCTGATGCAGGCCGCGGTGCAGGCCGGCAGCGATGCCATGGCCGATGGCGCCGACCAGGTGGTGATCTCGGGTGAGCGCAACCTGCTGGGCGTGCAGGATTTCGGCCACGACATGGGCTCGCTGCGCAAGATGTTCGACCTGTTCGAGCAGAAGACCGAGCTGCTGCGCCTGCTGGAAAACAGCAGCCGCGCCGAGGGCGTGCAGATCTACATCGGCGGCGAAAGCGGCGTGGTGCCGTATGAGCAGCTGAGCGTGGTCTCGGCACCCTACGAGGTGGATGGCCGCATCGTGGGCACGCTGGGCGTGGTGGGCCCCACGCGCATGGCCTACGAGCGCATGGTGCAGATCGTGGACATCACGGCGCGGCTGGTGGGCAATGCCTTGAGCCAGCGGTAGTGGGGCACCCGGTTCCGCGGGCACGCGCAACCACCCGCCGCGCGCTTTGGCCGGTCAGCCTGGGGCGGCCCGGCGCCTGACCGGCGCACCCCGACTCACTTGAGTGGAATCGGCGTTGCGCGGTCCACCGCCACCGCCGTCACCGCGTTTTGCGGTGAGCCATCGATCAGCCGGTCTGAGTAGGTGAGGTAGACCAGCGCATTGCGCTTCGCATCCACGATGCGCACCACGCGCAGGCGCTTGAACACCAGGCTGATGCGCTCGCTGAACAGTTCGTCCTGCTTCGGCAAGGGCTTCGGAAACTGGATCGGCCCCACCTGCCGGCAGGCGATCGAGGCCTCGGCCTTGTCTTCGGCCAGGCCCAGCGCACCCTTCACGCCGCCGGTCTTGGCGCGCGAGACAAAGCAGGTGATGCCCGGCACGGCGGGGTCGTCATAGGCCTCGACGACGATCTTGTGGTCGGGCCCGATCAGCTTGAAGGCGGTGTCGACCTCGCCGAGCTTCTCGGCCTGCGCGGCGCCGCTGGCGGCCAGCAGCCAGGCCAAGGCCAGAAACCAGGTGGGGCGGATCGGCATGGGCATGCTCCGGAGCGTTGGAGCCGGCATTGTGCGGTGCCAAAGGCGGCCGGCCCGGCAGCCCGGCCGCCGCCTAGAATCGCGCCTCGTTGCAGGGGGCCGTTAGCTCAGTTGGTCAGAGCAGAGGACTCATAATCCTTTGGTC
>CAYPDO010000659.1:0-2905 GCA_964409495.1 uncultured Bordetella sp. | reverse complement strand
CTGATCACCGCCACCGAACAGGTCGATCTGGCCGACGGTACGCGCCTGGCCACCACCGGTGCCGCCACGCTGGGCGAGCGCACGCTGCTCAGCAGCGGAGACGGCGCGCTGCTGGCGCTGAGCGGCAATGCGCTGAGCCTCACGCGCAGCGGCGCCAGCCTGGCGGGTGGCCGCCTCCGTCTGGGCCAGGGCAGCGTGCTGAGCGGCCCGCGCATCGGCCTGGATGCCACGGCCGGCCTGCAACTGGCCGCCGATGCGGTGCTGGACACCCGCGCCCTGAGCCTGGCCGCGCCACGCCTGCTGCTGGGCGAGGTGGCTGCGGCCGAACTGGGCAGCGACGCCAGCCAGATCCATGGCGCACTGCTGCAGTCGCTGCCCGCCGTGGCCGATCTTGAGCTGCGCGCCTACCGCAGCCTGGAGCTGGCAGGGGTGCAGAACTGGGCCCAGCGCGGCGGCGACGACCAGGCCCGCGTGGTGGCCAGCCGCCTGGTGCTGGACGCGCCAGTGCTGCGCGCGCTGGCCGATGTCCAGGGCCAGGCGGCGCAGGTGGACATGGCGGCGCAGAACCTGGTGCTGCGCAACAGCGGCGGCCCGCAGGCCGATGGCGACACCCTGGCCGTGGCCGCCGACAGCAGGCTGCGCCTGCAGGCCCTGCCGCCGCTGCGTTACGGCAGCACCGGCGGCCTGACGCTGGACGGTGGCGACCAGGTGCTGGGCTTTGCCAACAGCCTGCTGCAAAGCCGCGGCGACATCGTGCTGTCGGGCGACGGCAGCCACCAGGCGCTGGGCGACCTGACCCTGCAATCGGCCCGCCTGACCGCCGGCACGGCCGCCTCGCAAGCCGTGAGCGCCGAAGGCACGCTGCGCGTGGCCGCCGACGCCCAGGCGCGCAGCCTGGGTGAGCTGGTGGGCGCCGGCGCCGAGGTCTTGCTCATCGGCCGCACCGTGCAGCAGGATGGCGTGGTGGACCTGCCCGGCGGCAAGCTGACGCTGCAGGCCAGCGGCAGTGCGTCGGGCGAGGCGGCCGACGAGGCGCTGCGCTTCGGTGCCGGCTCGCTGACCTCGGTGGCTGGCTTCAGCGTGGCCAGCCGCAGCGGCGCCGTCGCCGATGGCCTGGCCGGTCAGATCAATGCGAGCGCCGACAAGGGCTGGATCAGCCTGCTCGGCACGCTGGACGCCAGCGCCGCCTTGCGCAGCGACGGCCGCCGCGGCGAGGGCGACGCTGGCAGCCTGAGCCTGCAAGCCAGCGGCGAGGATGGCGAACTGCGCCTGTCCGACGGCAGCCGCAGCGGTCAGCTGCGGGCCGTGGCTGGCAGCGCCGAGCACGACCTGGGCGGTCGCCTGCGGGTCGACGTGACGCGCATGGCGTCGGCCGACGCACTGGCCGCGCAAGGGCTGAGCGGCGGCTTCAGCAATGCCTGGAGCCTGCGCGTGCGCAGCGGTGACCTGGCGCTGGGCGGCAGCCTGCGCGCCCAGAACATTGCGCTGTCCGCCGATGCCGGCAGCCTGAGCCTGGACGACGCCGTGCTGGACGCGCGCGCCGCGGCTGGCGGCGTGGTGAGCCTGACGGCCGGCCAGTCGCTGCGCCTGGCGGGGCAGACGCGCATCGACGCGCGCGCCAGTCGCGACGGCGCCAACGGCGGCGATGTGCTGCTGGCCAGCGGCACCGGCCGCCTGAGCCTGGCGGCCAGCGTGCAGGTGGATGCCGGGGGCGACGATGCGGCCGACGGCCGCATCGTGCTGCGTGCGGCGCGCAGCGGCACCACGGCCAGCACCGCCAGCGTGGCCATCGACGCGCTGGACACCCAGCAGCTGCGTGCCGGCGAAGTGGACATCGAGGCGCTGCGCACCTACACCGGCGTGAGCACGCTGGCCGCCGGCAGCGGCAGCGGCAGCACGCTGGGCCAGACCACGGTGCAGAACGACAACACCGCCTTCATGGCCGGCAAGGCCAGGGTGCTGGAGGCGCTGGGCGTGGGCGCCGACGAGGCCGAGCGCGTGCACCTGCGCGCCGGCACCGAGCTGCGCAGCAGCGGCAACCTGACGGTGAGCAGCGACTGGCAGCTCAACAACGCCCGCGCCGGTGGCGACGCCGGCTTTCTGACCTTGCGTGCTGCCGGCAACCTGGTGCTCAACGGCAGCCTCAGCGATGGCTTCAGCAATGCCGTGGGCACCGGCAACGGCGGCGGCACGCTCAACGACAACGCGCGCTCGTGGTCGATGCGCCTGGTGGCCGGTGCCGATCTGGCGGCGGCCGATCCGCTGGCGGTGCTGTCGGTGCCGGCCGATGGCGACAACAATGGCCAGCTCAGCCTGGCCGCCAACAAGCTGGTGCGTACCGGCGCAGGCCGCCTGCAGCTGGCTGCCGCCGGCGACATTGTGCTGGGCAGCCACGCCCAGGCCTATGTGGCGGGCCGCAAGTCGGCTGACAGCGCCAGCGTGCTGGCCGACCTGTTCTCGGGCCAGGCGGCCAAGCCGATCCTGACCGAGCAGGGTGGGCGGCTGAGCCTGAGCGCCGGGCGCGACATCACGGCAAGCGAGTCTGCGCAGCTGATCAACAACTGGCTGTGGCGCAGCGGCAGCACCATCAACGAAGGCAGCAGCTATCCCAACAGCAACCAGCTGGGCTGGTGGAGCCAGTTCAACCGCTTCGGGCAGAGCCTGGGCTCGTTTGGCGGCGGCAACCTCAGCGTGCAGGCCGGGCGCGACATCAGCAACCTGCAGGCCATGGTGCCGACACAGGGCTTTGCCGATGCCAAGCTCGTGGCCGAGGCCGAACTGCAGGTGCGCAATGGGGGCGACCTGACGGTGCGCGCCGGGCGCGACCTGCTGGGTGGCCAGTACCTGCTGGGCGAGGGCCAGGGCCGGCTGCAGGCCGGCGGCAGCATCGGCGGCAACAGCGCCA
>CAYPDO010000658.1:0-2908 GCA_964409495.1 uncultured Bordetella sp. | reverse complement strand
AGGCCCACGAACGCATGCATGATGCCCCACACCGTGCCGAACAGGCCCACATATGGGCTCACCGAGGCCACCGAGGCCAGAAAGCCCACATTGCCCTCGATCACGTCGAGCTCGCGCTGCAGGCTGGCGCGCATGGCGCGGCGCGCGCCATCGAGCTGTGCCTGGCCATCCAGCCGGCGCTCACGCAGCTTCAGAAACTCACGCATGCCGCTGGCGAACAATCGCTCCATCGGCGACGAGTTCAGCTTGTTGGCCACGCCGTTGTACAGGTCGGACAGGTTCTTGCCGGCCCAGAACTCGCGCTCGAACTCCTCGTTGCCATTGCGCACCGCGCGCAGGCCGATCAGCTTGCCGAAGATCACGGTCCAGCTGGCCAGCGAGGTGAGCAGCAGCCCGGCCATCACGAGCTGCACCACCAGGCTGGCGTGCAGCACGAGGGTGATGATGGAGAAATCCTGGTTCATGGCGTCGACACCGGCACAAGCCGTTCGGTGATCTGGGTGGGAAAGCGGCGCGGGCGGAAGCTCTGGGCGTCGACACAGCCGATGCGGATGCTGCCCTCGCACAGCAGCGTGTCGCCGCGCCAGGCCTGCTGGGCCAGCAGCATCGAGGCGCGGCCGACGTCGGTGGGGGCCACGGTGATGTCCAGCAGGTCGTCCAGCCGCGCCGGCGCACGGTAGTGCAAGGCCGTGTCGCTGACGATGAAGATCGCGCCGGTGGCCTCGCGCAGCGCCTGCTGGCCCAGGCCCAGCGCACGCAGCCATTCGGTGCGCGCGCGCTCGAAGAACTTCAGGTAGTTGGCATAGAACACCACGCCACCGGCGTCGGTGTCTTCCCAGTACACCCGCACGGCATGGCGGTGCACCACCACCGGGGCGGATGGCAGGGCCTGCGGCATCAGCGGGCCAGCACGCGCTGCAGCCGGTGCAGCGCCTCGTCGAGCAGGGGCGTGGCCGTGGCGAACGACAGGCGCAGCCAGCGTTGCGGGTCGTGGCGGCCGAAGTCGCGCCCCGGCGTCAGCGCCACATGCGCACGGTGCATCAGCTCGAAGGCAAAGTCCCAGCTGTCGGCATGGTGGGCGCTGCAGTCGGCCCAGGCGTAGAAGGCGCCATCGGGCGGCACCGGCACGGCCAGGCCAAGCTGCTCGAGCGCCGGCACCACGCGGTCGCGCCGCGCGCGGAACACCTGGCGGCGGCGCTCGTACTCGGCGATGGATTCGGGGTGGAAGCAGGCCAGCGCCGCCTGCTGGGCGATGGTGGAGGCGCAGATGAACAGGTTCTGCGCCAGGCGCTCCACCGGCGCCACCAGGGCCTCGGGCAGCACCAGCCAGCCCAGGCGCCAGCCGGTCATGTTGAAGTACTTGGAAAAGCTGTTGACGCTGACAAGGGAATCGCCGAACCCGGCATCGAGCGCCAGCGCGCTGTGGCCGAAGGTGTCGTCGTAGCTCAGGCCGAGGTAGATCTCGTCGACGATGGCCACGCCCTCACGTGCCTTCACCACCTGCGCGATGCGCCGCATCTCGTCGGGGTGGATCGAGGTGCCGGTGGGGTTGGACGGCGAGGCCAGCAGCACGCCGCGCGTGGCCGGGCCCCAGGCCTGGGCCACGGCATCGGCATCGAGCTGGAAGCGGTGCCCCGGCGATGCCGGCAGCAGGCGTGCCACGGCCTCGGCCGCGGCCACGAAGTGCCGGTTGCAGGGGTAGCTGGGGTCGGGCATCAGCACTTCGTCGCCGGCCTCGAACAGCGCCAGGCAGGCCAGCTGCAGCGCGGCCGACGCTCCGGCGGTGACGACAATGCGGCGGGCCGGCACCGTCAGCCCGAAGCGGCTGGCATACCAGCCGGAGATCGCCTCGCGCAGCTCGGGCAGGCCCAGCGCCTGGGTGTACTGGCTGCGCCCGTCGCGGATGGCGCGCTCGGCGGCTTCCTGCACCAAGGGCGGCGCGGTGAAATCCGGCTCGCCGATGTTCAGGAAGATCATGCGCTCGCCGCCGCGCGCCGGGTCACAGGCCGGGCTGGCGGCGATCTGCTGCGCCGCCTTGGCGCACTCCATCACGTAGAACGGCTCGATGTGGTCGAGCCGACGTGCCAGCTTCATGGCTGCCCCTCGTCCGGCGAGTACGCCGGCCGATCCCCCGTGGGGATCGCGGGCCGGCTTGGGACGGCCCGGCACGCGTCCCGCGCCGCTTTGATGGGCATCGTCACTGGGCCGCTTTGCGCGCCGCCACCTCGGCCGGCCGCAGATCGCCCGCCGCCTTGTCGAGCACGCCGTTGACATACTTGTGGCCATCGGTGCCGCCAAACGCCTTGGCCAGCTCGATGGCCTCGTTGACGGCCACGCGGTAGGGGATGTCCAGGCAGTGGGTGAGCTCGTACACGCCGATCATCAGCACGCCATGCTCCACCGGCGAGAGATCGCGCGTGGCGCGGTCTGTGTGGCGGGCCAGCACGGCGTCAATGGCGGCGGCCTCGGCAATGCAGCCGTGCAGCAGCGCGTCGTAGTGCAGCTTGTCGGCCGTGTCGTAGCCTTCCTGCTCGCGCATGTGGGCGTCGATCTCGCCGCCATCGGCGCCGCCCACCAGCCACTGGTACAGGCCCTGCAGCGCCAGCTCGCGCGCGCTGCGGCGGCCCGACTTGGCCTGCGGCTTGCGCGCCGCGGGCCTGCCACGCCGCGCCGGCGCGGCGGCGGGCTTGTCGCCCGGGGGGGGGCTGGGCAGATCGCTCACGTCAGGTCGTCCAGCAGGTTGGCCATCTCCACCGCCACACGGGCGGCGTCGCGGCCTTTTTCTTCCACACGGGCCCAGGCCTGGGCCTCGTTCTCGACAGTGAGGATGGCATTGGCCACCGGCAGCGTGCTGTCGAGCGAGACGCGCGTCACGCCGGCGCCGCTCTCGTTGGCCACCAGCTCGAAG
>CAYPDO010000657.1:0-2917 GCA_964409495.1 uncultured Bordetella sp. | reverse complement strand
GCGGCAGAAGATCAGGTCGACGGGCTCTCCCAGCTGCACATGCCCTCTCATCAGGTTGAAAGGGCGTATCTATATCATGCGCGCCATCTCCGCCTTGACCCGGATCAAGCCCGAGTTGCCACCCTTGCCGCGCATGAAGTGGCGCTGCAGCCGCTCGGGCGACAGCCCGCGCGCGCCGGCCTCGTAGACGCCGCGCTGCGCCGTGGCCAGCACCTTGGTGTCGATGTCGCTGGCCATGATGCGCACGTTGGCGTTGTGGCCCAGGGTCTCGGCCACGGTCATGGCGATCGAGTAGGGCTCCTCGCCGGTGGAGGCGGCACTGCACCAGATGCGCAGCGCGCGCCCGCTGCGCGCCTTCAGATCGGTCACCATCTCGTGAAAGTGGTGCTCCTCGCGGAAGAAGGCGGTCAGGTTGGTGGTCAGGCAGTTCACGAACTCCTGCCACTCGGCCTCGCCGGCCGGCCCGCTGGCCTGCTGCAGCCAGCCCAGGTAGTCGGCAAAGCTGCGGTAGCCGGTCTCGCGCAGGCGCCGCGACAGCCGGCTGTACACCATGGCCTGCTTGCCCGGCTGCAGGCTGATGCCGGCGCGCTGGTAGATCAGCGTTCGCACCTGCTCGAAGTCGGTCTTCGAGAAGGCGAATTCCTGGTCGCCGCTGCCGCCCAGCGCGGGCGCCGCGGGGGCCGCCGCGGTGGCCGAAGAAGCTTGTGGCGCGCGTTTGGATGTCAGCAGCTCGGTCATGTCAGCAAGAGGAGGCGGAGCGCGCGACAACGCACCCACATGGCCGCCGAGTCTGCCGTCCGGCCGCGCCGGCAAAGGCGCGAACAGGCTGGTCAAGGGCGGCCTGATCGAGTCCGGCGCGCGCCAGACCCGCTGCTAGACTGGCCGCCCAGCCCACCCTGCCGCAACCTGCCCGCCGTGGATTCGCGCACCCATTGCCCGTCCGAACCGGCCACCCAGGCGTGGCGGCTGGACACCGCGCTGGCGCTGCTGCGCCATGCCGGATTGCCGGCCCCCGATGGCGAGCCCGGCTCGCCGCCGTTTCTGCAGGCGCTGATCGATCAGCTGGTGGCCTTGTCGTCGCGCGATGCGCTCACCGGCCTGGCCAACCGCCGCAACTTCGAGATGGCGCTGGCGCGCGAGGTCGACCGCGTGGCGCGCTCGGGTGAATCGGCGCTGCTGCTGCTGGTCGACATCGACCACTTCAAGCGCGTGAACGACACCCACGGCCACGCCGCCGGCGACGACGTGATCCGCGCCGTGGGCCGCGCACTGGCCGACAGCGTGCGGCCGATGGACCTGGTGTCGCGCATCGGCGGCGAAGAGTTCGCGATCCTGCTGCCCAACTGCCCGCCGGCCTTCGGGCCGCAGGTGGCCGGCCGCGTGCGCCAGCGTGTGGCGCGCACCCAGGTCTCGGTGGCCGATGGCCTGCAGCTGGGCGTCACGGTCAGCGTGGGCGGGGCCTTTGCACCGCAGTGGGTGCGGTCCACCCCGGCGCTGTGGATCGAGCGCGCCGACCGCCAGCTCTACCGGGCCAAGGCCGAGGGGCGCGACCGCGTGTGCTTCGAGCCCATGGCCATGCCCCAGGTCAGCGTGGAGGAGCGCGAGCTGCTGCTGGGCAGCACCGCCCCCCAGCCGAACCCCGTTTCCCAGGATTCATCCGAATGATCGAGCCCGGCAGTTCTTCCGAGGCCCCGGCGCCCGCCACCGGCGGCAGCCGGCGCGGTGGCCGGGTCACGGCCGTCACCAGCGGCAAGGGCGGCGTGGGCAAGACCTTTGTTGCCGCCAACCTGGCCGCCGCACTGGCGCGCCGCGGCGAGCGCGTGCTGGTGCTCGATGCCGACTTGGGCCTGGCCAATCTCGACGTGGTGCTGAACCTGGCCGCACGCACCACGCTGCACGATGTGTTTACCGGCCGCGCCACGCTGGCCCAGGCGCTGCAGCCGGCGCCCGGCGGCTTCTCGGTGCTGCTGGCCGGCTCGGGCCTGATCGAATATTCGCGCATGACGCCCGAAGTACGCGACAAGCTGCTCACGCTGGTGGAGCAGGTGCGCCCGCAGTTCGACCATGTGCTGCTGGACACCGGCGCCGGCATCTCGGACGTGGTGCTGTTCACCGTGTCGCTGGCCGACGAGGTGCTGGTGGTGGCCACGCCCGAGCCCACCTCGCTGGCCGATGCCTATGCCACCGTCAAGGTGCTGGCCGGCACCCAAGCCGCGCGGCCGATGCGCCTGCTGGTCAACCAGACCCAGCGTCCCGGCGAGGGTCGCAGCGTGTGCCAGCAGCTGCAGACGGTGGTCGACCGCTTCGTCAACCCGCAGCGCGAGCAGCCGGTGCGGCTGAGCTGCCTGGGCGAGGTGCCGCTGGACATCGCGGTGCGCGAATCGGTGCAGCGCCGCGAGCTGCTGATGGATGCCCAGCCCGGCAGTGCCGCGGCGGTGGCCCTGGTGGCGGTGGCCGGCCGGCTGGTGGCGCCATGAGCGATCCCGTGAACACCGCGCAAGACCCCGACGCGCCGCCGCCCGGCCCCACGCCCTTCGAGCGCCTGGGGGGCGAGCCCGGCGTGCGTGCGCTGGTCGACCGCTTCTACGACCTGATGGACCTGGAGCCGGCCTATGCCGGCATCCGCCAGCTGCACCCGGCCAGCCTGGACGGCTCGCGCGACAAGCTGCACTGGTTTCTGTGCGGCTGGCTGGGCGGGCCCAACCACTACATCGAGCGCTTCGGCCATCCGCGGCTGCGTGCGCGCCACCTGCCCTATGCCATCGGCATCGCCGAGCGCGACCAGTGGATGGCCTGCATGATCCAGGCGATGGACGAGCGCGCCATCGAGCCCGGCTTCGCGCAGCGCCTGGCCGAGAGCTTCTTCGGCACCGCCGACTGGATGCGCAACAAGGGCGGGTGAGCCGCACGCGGCCGC
>CAYPDO010000656.1:0-2922 GCA_964409495.1 uncultured Bordetella sp. | reverse complement strand
CCTCTTCGATCTGCCAGCCGGCATCGCCCAGCATCTTGCGGTGGTACATGCGCACGGTGGCGGCGTCGTCGATGACGAGGATGTTCGCGCTCATCGGCGCTCTCCTTGCAGCGGTTTCTGGTAGACCATGGCGTCGCGGAAGCGGCGCACCTCGAACAGCGAGGTGATGCGGCTCATCGACTCGGAGTGCCCCAGGCAGATGAAGCCGCCCGGCGCCATGGCGTCGAAGAAGGCCTCGGCCGCCACCCGGCGCGACAGGTCGTCGAAATAAATCAGCAGGTTGCGGCAGAACACCAGGTCGATGTCGCGGAAGCGCCGCGTGTCGTTGGCGTCGGTGAGGTTCACGCGGCTGAACTCCACCGCGTCCACCAGGTCGCGCGAGATCTCGTACTCGTTGTCGTTGCGGCGCTTGAAGTACTTCTCGAGATAGGGCTTGGGCAGCTGGCCGATCGAGCGTGCCGAGTAGATGCCGCGCTGGGCCATGTCGAGCACATGGGTGTCGATGTCCGACGACAGGATCTCGACCTCGTAGTCGTTGATCAGGTTCCAGCGCTCGAGCAGGTAGATGGCGATCGAGTACGGCTCCTCGCCGGTGGACGACGGGATCGACCAGATGCGGATGCGCGCGCCCGGCCGCTTGCGCTTTGCCACCTCGGTGAGCATGTCGTTGACCATGCAGTCGAACTGGTAGGCCTCGCGGAAGAAGTAGGTCTCGTTGACCGTCATCGCGTTGACCAGCTGCTGCAGCTCCTCGCCCTTGGCCTCGAAGCGCAGGGCGATGAACCAGCTGCGGAAGTCTTCCGCGCCGGTGGCCTCGATGCGCTCGATCAGGCGCTTGTCGACGAAGTAGCGCTTGCTGTCGTCAAAGTGGATGCCGGTCTTGCGGTAGAAGAAGTCGCGAAACTTTAGGAAATCGGCATCGGTGATCTCGATGCGACGCGACACGGCGGCGGCCCTCATGGCAACCCCCAGCGGCGCCGGCGGTGCGGCGTGATGTTCGGATGGGTCATGCGGTCTCGATGCGTTCGATGGCCACCTGGGCGGCGAAGCCGATGAAGGGATCGCCGTCGAAACGGCCGATGGCGGCCTGCAGTGCCGGGATGTCGGCGGGCGAGCCCACCTCGGCCAGCACCTCGATGGCCGCGGCCACCACGTTCACCTGGCGCTCCTGCTGCAGCACCTGCTCCAGCCAGGGCACCACCTTCTCGTGGCGCAGTTCGCCAAGCATGTTGACGGTGAAAATGCGCACATCGGGGTCGCTGTCGCGCAGCAGGGAGTCCACGCGCGGCGCCACCGCCCTGGGCATGGCCGACAAGGCCTCGATCGCGCCGTTGCGCATCTGCGCATCCTCGCTGCGCAGCAGCGGCAGCAGGGCCGCCACGGCCTCGTCGCTGGCATAGGTGGTCAGCGAGGTGAAGAGGGTCTGGCGCACGCTGGGTTCGGTTTCGCCGAGCAGCTGTTCACCCAGCGCGGCGGCGGCCTGCGGAAAGACGGCCAGGTCGCGCGCGGCCCAGCGGCGCTGCTCGGCGCTGCCGCTGCGCAGCTGTGCCAGCAGGCCGGGCAGGTCGCGGGCATGGTCGCGATCGACCACCTCGCGCAGTGGTTCGATGGCGGCGGGCTTGCGAAGTCCCATGGCGCTTGTCCTCTCTCCCGGATTACCGGATCCAGTGACACAGTTGGCGGGTCACGTCGCCGCAGGGCAGCACCACGCTGGCGCCGCCGCGTTCGATCAGTTCCTGGGGCATGCCGAACACCACCGCCGTGTCCTTGCTCTCGGCGATCGTGCGGCCGCCCTGCTTCTTCAGGTCGGTCATGGCCCGGGCGCCGTCGTCGCCCATGCCGGTGAGCTGCACGCCCACGATGTGTTCGGCCGGCACGTGGGCCATGGCGCTTTGCACCAGCACATCCACCGAGGGATGCCAGGGATGGCCCGGCGTCTCGGGGCGCGGCTGCACGGCCAGGCGGCCCAGGCGCTCGACAACCACCATGTCGGTGCCGCCCTTGCCGATGTAGACGTTGCCGGCCTCCAGCGGCATGGTGCCGCTGCACTCGCGCACCTGCAGGCGGCACAGGCTGTCCATGCGGTTGGCGAAGGCGGCAGTGAAGTTGGGCGGCATGTGCTGGGCCACCAGCACCGGCCACGGAAAGTGCGCCGGCAGGCCCGGCAGGATGTCTTCCAGCGTGCGCGGGCCGCCGGTGGACACGCCGATCACCACCACGCCGTCCACCTTGCCGGCCTTGGGCCGCGCGCCGGCATGCAGCCGCTGCAGCGCGGGCGAGGGTGTGGGCGCGGGTGCGCTGCGGGCCGCGGGGGCCGGCCGTGGCGCACCGGCCGTCTGCCCCGCGGGCTGCGCCGCGATCAAGCCGCCGCGCATGCGTGCACGCGCGGCGCTCCTGACCTTGTCGATCAGCTGCTGCGAGATGTCGTCGACCGACAGCGAGATCGTGCCGCCAGGCTTGGCGATGAAATCCACCGCGCCGAGCGCCAGCGCCTCGAAGGTGGCCACCGCCCCCTTCTCGGTGAGCGAGCTCACCATCACCACCGGCGTGGGGCGCGCCTGCATCATCAGCGACAGCGCGGTCAGACCGTCCATCTCGGGCATGTTGATGTCCAGCGTCACCACGTCGGGCTGGCACTCGGTGAGCTGCTGCACGCCCTCGGCGCCGTTGCGCGCCACCACCACCTCGAAGCCGGCATCCTTGAGCACGCCGGTGATGAGCCGGCGCATCAGCGCTGAATCGTCGACGACGAGCACCTTTCCGGGCATGGCCAGGGTCCTCCGTTTTCTCGCGGGCTGGCGGTCCGTCAGGCGGCGCGCGCCAGCGGCAGGTCACGGCCGTGGTCGGCATCGAGCATGCCTTCCATGGCGCTGCGCTCGCGTGCGCCCAGCAGCTGGCTGGGGTCGATCAGCATCACCAGGC
>CAYPDO010000655.1:0-2929 GCA_964409495.1 uncultured Bordetella sp. | reverse complement strand
GAACTGCTGCGTTATGCGCAGCAGCACCGGCTGTTCATGCCCTGAGCGGCGGCCGCTGCGGCGCGGCCCTCACTCGCCCTTGGCCAGCCCCATGCGCTCCACCACTTTGCGCTCGGTCTCGTAGGCCAGCTTGAGCGCGCGCGCGTAATCCTGCGGCCCCAGGTAGTTCAGCTCCTGGTCGTACACCGCCAGCTCGGCCACATGGGCCGGCTCGTTCATCGCCGCGCGAAAGGCCTCGTGCAGGATGGCCACCACCGGGGCCGGAATGCCGGCCGGGCCCACGATGCCATAGGGCGAGGTGGCCACGATGCCGTGGCCCAGTTCCTTGAGCGTGGGCACGCCGGGCCAGCGCCGGGTGCGGTGCTCGCCAAAGGTCACCAGCAGGCGCAACCGGCCGGAGTCGACGAAGGGCGCGAAGCCGTTGCTGTTGACGCCCACCTGCACCTGGCCGGTGCTGACGGCGATCATCTGCTCGGCCGTGCCCTTGTAGGGCACATGGTTGAACGTGAGGCCGCGGCGGCCGAACAGATCGTCCATCACCACATGCGGCGTGGTGCCGGTGCCGTTGGTGGCAATCGCCAGCTCGCCCGGATGGGCCTTGGCAAAGGCGAACAGGTCGTCCAGGCTCCTGAACGGGCTGTTGGCCGGCACCACGATGCCGAAGGTGACGCCCGAGATCTGGATGATGGGCGTGGTGTCGCGGATCGGGTCCCACAGCACCTTGCGTGTCCACGGCGCGCGCAGCGCGGTCTGCGGCATCTGGGCCAGGGTGTGGCCGTCGGGCGCGGCCTGCTGGATGATGGGCATGGCCAGCGTGCCGCCGGCACCGCCGCGGTTTTCCACCAGCACCTTCTGGCCCAGGCGGCGTGCCACGCCGTCGGCCAGGATGCGGAAGGTGAGGTCGGTGGCGCCACCGGCCGGCCAGGGCAGCCACAGCGTGATCGGCCGCGTGGGGAAGGGCGCCTGCGCATGCGCCAGCGTGGCGCCAAAGGCCGGCCCCAGGGCCAGGGCCGACGTGGCGCCCAGCAGCTGGCGCCGGGTGGGGTCGAAGCGGTGCGGTCGGGTCATTGCCATTCGGTCAGCTCCATCACGAGCTTGCCGCCTTGCAGGAAGGTGGAGTTGTTCGTGGGCTCGCTGCGCTCCAGCTTCACCAGGCCCACGCCCTTGCAGTACCACTCGGTGCTTTGCAGCGGCATCTCGCGAAAGCCCACCACCGGGTCGGCGAACAGCTTCATCACCGCCGTGCCCTGCACGCGGATGCAGTCCTTGAATTCGCCCGCGCGGGTCTTCACCGTCTCGCCGAGTGCGGCGATCTGGTAGGTCATCGTCACCGGCTTGTGGGTGTGGCGGATCTCGGGCGGAAACTCGGCGCCGCGCTTGAGCAGGTAGGCCGTGGTGGGCGCCTGCCAGCTGGTGCCCACGGCCAGCGGCATCTTCAGCACATAGCGCACCGGCTTGTCGGGTTCGGGCTCGGCTTGCAGGTCGGTCTTGCTGGCCACGCGGTAGATGCCGGTGTCGTCGGCACGCAGCCAGTAGTCCACGCCGCTGGCACTGCGCCGACGCATCGCGCTGCCGCTGCCCGGCACGGTGTCGGGCAGGCTCTCGGCGCCGAGTGTCGAGAGCTCCACCGTCTCCTTGTCCTGGGTGTTGTTCTCCCACTCGCTGAGCTGCTCATAACGCCAGCTGTGGCCGGCCTCGAGCGGGAAGTAGCCGCTGGCGGCGGATTGGGAGCAGGCTTGCAGAAGGCTCAACGCGAGCAGGGCAGAGGCCGCAACCAAGCGGCCACCGAGGAGCCGGCTTTGCCGGGCCGAGGGTGGCGCCCCCCAGTGGGGGGAGACGCCGAAGGCGTTGCGGGGGGCGTTCATTTCTCTGGCAGCTGCGGTGCGGGCAGGTCGCGGATCTTCACTTCCTGCTCGTCGGCGCCGGGGCGCAGCCAGCCCAGCCCCTTCTTGCCGCGCTTGGGCACGGCCTGGCCCATCTGGCTGACGCCCTGGCGCGCCTTCTTCATGCCCTCGTTGAGCAGGGCGTGCAGGTCTTTCGTGTAGGGCAGCTTGTGGGCGCGCGGCTGGGCCACCGGCTTGCCGTTCTCGATGGCGTTGACCCACAGGTACAGCGCGCCGGCGGTCTTGTTGCTGGGCTCTTCGATCACCACGGCCAGCAGCGTGAAGCGCTCGGGCAGGGCATCGGGCGTGGGCCAGCCCGACAGGTTGTGCACCACGTCGTCGGCCCAGAAATAGAACACCGCCACGCCGGCCACCAGCAGGCCCTTCAGCCAGGCCGGCCAGCGGCTCCACAGCAGGGCCAGCGTGGCCAGCAGCACCAGGGCCGCAAACGAGAGGGTCAGGGCAAGTCCCATGGGTCTTACATCCGTTGCACCAGCTGCCTGGGCAGCGTGTTGATGTTGGTGGCGCTGCCATCGGGCAGCACCGTGAAGCGCACCAGCGTCACCTCGTCGCCCTTGCGGGCCAGCGTGGCGCTGCCGTAGTACACAACCTCGGCCTTGGGGTTGACCTTGACCACCGAGACGGTGGCCTCGACCGGCTGGCCGTCCTTGCTGTCGTAGTAGTGCGCATTGAACGCGTACTCGCCCGGGGCGATGCCGCGCAGCGTGATCACCTCCTGGTTCAGCGGGTTCACGATGCTCTTGTTGTTGACCACGATGCTGTCGTTGGCCAGGCCACGGTCGTCGCGGTCCAGGTGCATCAGGCCGGCCTCGCGGGCGCGGAACCACACCAGGTTGCCGCCGGCATCCTGGCCCCAGGCGTCGATGTCGTTGGGGTTCATGTCGGGCCAGCTGACGGTGATGATGTACTCGGCCTTGGCCGGGATGTCGCCGGCCTTCAGCGCCTTGGGGTTCATCGCCAGCAGGGCCACGATGAAGCAGAAGACGAAGGCGATCAGCATGTTGAACAACATGTCGTAGAACGGA
>CAYPDO010000654.1:0-2929 GCA_964409495.1 uncultured Bordetella sp. | reverse complement strand
GTCGACCCCACAACGGCGCTGTCCGTCGGGTTGAAGGTGGATGCCGAAGCCCTGCCGGCCGCGGTCGTCGCGGGGATCCAGAGCGGCAGCATCGACTTGCACAGTCCCGCCACCACGGTGGCTCTGCTCAAGCTGAACGCGGTGGTCGGCCTCAAGGGTACGGTCGAGACGGTGAACGGCGTGGACAAGTTGGCCCGTGTCGGCATCACCTGCGCGCTGTGCCATTCGACGGTGGACGACTCGTTTGCGCCGGGCATCGGCAAACGGCTCGACGGTTGGGCCAACCGCGACCTGAACCCAGGCGCCATCATCGCCCTGTCGCCGGCGCTGGACACAGCAACGAAGTCTGCACTCAACGCCTGGGGCGCCGGCAAGTTCGATCCGCGCCAGAACGTTGACGGCCTGAGCAAGCCGGTCGTCATCCCGCCGGCGTTTGGGCTGGACGGCATCCACCGCATCACCGTCACCGGCGATGGCGATGACATCGCCTACTGGAACCGCTACGTCGCCGTGGTCGAGATGGGCGGGCTCGGGTCGTTCAGCGAGCCGCGCCTGAACCTGAGCGTCACGCACGGAGCGCAGGATCTCGTTTCTTCCAAGTTGCCCGGTCTGCAGGCCTATCAGCTGAGCTTGAAGGCACCGGCCCCGCCGGCGGGAAGTTTCGACGCTGCAGCCGCCGCCCGCGGCAAGCTGGTGTTCGAGGGCGCCGGTCGGTGCGCAAGCTGCCACAGTGGCGCCAGCTTCACGGACGCCAATCTGAGACTGCATCTCGCGACCGATTCAATGGCCGAGCCGGAGTCGCCCAGCTACGCCTCACGCTCGGCGACGAAGCTGTACCGGACCTCTCCACTCAAGGGCGTCTGGCAGCACGCGCCGTACTTCCACGATGGTTCTGCGGCGACTCTCGAAGATGTTGTGCGTGCTTACAACGCCCGGCTGTCGCTGGGCCTTGGCCCGCAGCAGGTCAGCGATGTGGCGCAGTATCTGAAGTCCCTGTAGCGCTGACCAGCAAGTCAGTTCCCGCAACCTGCGCACGTGATCGCGTTCGAAGCGTCGTGTGCGCTCGGCAGCACTGAAGATCTGGAAAGAATGGTCGGGAAGGGTCATGACAGCGCGAGGGCGGTGTCCTGCATGACGAGTAGCCGAACTGGTTTGTGACAAGGCGCTGCTTTGATCCGCCCCGTTCAACCCAGCAGCAGCTGAAGACTGCGCTCCCAACAGAGCGTCAACGCATCGACGCTGACCAGCAGGGCTTCTCCACAGCGCACCAGAGACACCATGTCGCCGGCCTGCAAGGCCTGCACCATGTCGGCCCAACGATCCATCGCAACCTGGTGCGCGGCGGCAATGTCCGCCGACCCCAGCGGCAACGCCACCAGCTCCGCAAAAGTGCTCGCAAACTCCGAGACCAGCGCGGCCGCCTCGGCATAGCCGCCAGCGCCCGACTGACCCGGCACTGTCACCCCCAACTGGTTCAGCAGGCCGAGCTTCACGAGGCGTTGTGCGCGCATGCGCTGACGCCCGCACAGGTTCACCACCCGCAGTATCGGACTGCTCGCACAGGCTTGCAGGCTGCCGGTCAGCGCTTCGGCTTGTGCGAGTGCAGACTCGGCGGCCTCATCTGCCAGCACCAGGCTGCCCAGTTCCAACCGCTCGTCGAGACGTGATTTCAACGTGAGCCACGACCTGTCAGCCCCGTCCAGCGTGTGGCGCGTGTTCACTGGCAAAGGCAATCGACCGAGGTCGTCCAGGATGCCTCGTGCCCGCCGCAGTGCTTCGGCCTGCACTCGGCGTGCCAGGGGCGGATCGATGCGGGCCAGCCTTTGTGCCGCAGCCGCAACGCAGCGCTGCGACAACCAGCGCAGCTGCCCTGCTCGATTCACAGCCTCCGACCAGATGGCTGCATCCACCACCTCGCGCGCGATGTCGGCCAAGGGCCGGCGGGTCTGCATGGCGCCGCTGCGCAGGAAAGCAAAGGCGTTGTCCTCGGTCATGCCCTGCGCGGCCATCAGAAGACCTTTCGCGCGTGCAACGACACGCTGCTCCGCCAACTGATCCTGCAGGCCAGCGATGCGCTGCCGTTGGGCTTGGTCCTTGCGGTGCGCCGCCTGGGCGAAGGCCAACGCCAGCACCCGGTCTGCCGGCGCCACAGCGTCCGCATCGGGCAACCAGTGGTGCGCGCCGCTTCTTGCCAGGCGGGAGGCCAGGCCAGCGATCGGCTGGTCGTCGGGCCGGCCGACCAGCAGCAAGGGCACATCCCAGCCTGCGGGTGTTTCCAATCGGAGGTCCGCATCCCCGGATGTGCTGGCGCCGAGATGCCAGATGATGGCTTGTGGTGCACGCCAGGCGCCGAAACGCACCAATTGAGTGCCCGCGCCAAGGTGTCGGACCTCGGTCGCGGCGCACTGCAAGGCAACCAGGAGCGCCTGGGCCACATCCTCGCCAGCCACAAGCGCAACCCAGCTCTCAATGGGCGGATTCGTTTGCACGAGTGAACTGTATCGGACCGTGAGAAGCCCGGTTCCAAAGGGAGCGCCGACTGCTGGTCTGACTCTTGCTGAAGACTCAGCGTGGTGCACCGACGCGCCACCAGCGTGCAGCGCCGTACAAGGCGCCTGGCTCACGCGCACATCGCCTGTTCAGGTGGTGCCAATCCCCCAATTCTTTGCCAGCTGTCCAGCTCAGACCCGGTGGCGGGTCGCAGCTCGACATTGGCTTTCAGCACAGGCGGAGCTCCCCATGAAGAAACTCAGGCTCGTGATGGTCGGCAACGGCATGGCCGGTGTGCGCACTCTCGAGGAGCTGTTGAAGATCGCGCCCGACCTCTATGACATCACCGTATTCGGCGCTGAGCCCTACCCCAACTACAACCGGATCCTGCTGAGCCCGGTGCTGGCGGGCGAACAGACGATCGAGCAGATCATCCTGA
>CAYPDO010000653.1:0-2934 GCA_964409495.1 uncultured Bordetella sp. | reverse complement strand
AGCAGCACCAGCATCACGTCGATCAGCGGCGTCATGTTGATGTCGCTCATCGGCTTGGATGCCGATGGGACTTCCAGGCGGCCGAAGCTCATGTCGTCATCCTGGCGACGCTGGCAGGGCGGCCGCCGCCCGAGGGCGCGGGCTGGCGGCGGCCCGGTGCGGCGAGGCTCACGGCGCGCCGCCGTCCGCGACCATCTCGCGCAGGTCGTGCGCGAAGCCTTCGAGCTCGGCCTCGCAGCCGGCCACCCACTTGCCGAACAGGTTGTAGGCCAGCACCGCCGGAATGGCCACCGCCAGGCCGGCGGCCGTCATGATCAGCGCCTCGCCCACCGGGCCGGCCACCTTGTCGATGGTGATGGCGCCGGCCGCCGAGATGCTCAACAGCGCGTGGTAGATGCCCCACACCGTGCCGAACAGGCCGATGAAGGGCGCCGTGCTGCCGATGGAGGCCAGCAGCACCTGGCCGTGCTGCAGGCGCTGCAGGCTGCGGTGCATGGCATCGCGCAGGCGGCGCGTGAGCTGGCTGCTGCGGTCGGCCCGCGTGGCAAGGGTGCCGCTGGCTTCGGAGGCCACGGCGGCGTCCAGCAGCGGCAGCAGCACGGCCTCGCGGTCCAGGCTGCCCAGGCGCTGGCGGCCGGCGTCCAGCGAGTCAGCGCCCCAGAAGGCGGCAATGGCCAGCGACAGGTCACGCCGGGCGCGGTTCAGGCTGTAGCCCTTCCACAGGATCACCACCCAGGCGCTCACCGACATGGCCAGCAGCAGCACCGCCACCGTGCGGCCGATGGCATCGCTCTCGGCCCAGAACTGCGCCAGGCCCTGCATCGTCAGCTGGCCTTGAAGCCCAGCACGTCGCCCATGTCGAACAGGCCGCTGGCGTGGGTGGCCAGGAAGCGGGCCGCGCGCAGGCTGCCCTGGGCATAACCTGCACGGCTGCTGCTCTTGTGCGAGATCTCGATGCGCTCGCCGGTGCCGGCGAACAGCACTGTGTGGTCGCCGATGATGTCGCCGCCGCGGATGGTGGCAAAGCCGATGGTGGACGGATCACGCTCGCCGGTCACGCCCTCGCGGCCGTACACGGCGCATGCCTTCAGATCGCGGCCCAGCGCGGCCGCCACCGTCTCGCCCATGGCCAGCGCGGTGCCGCTGGGGGCATCCACCTTGTGGCGGTGGTGGGCCTCGATGATCTCGATGTCGTAGCCCTGGCTGAGCGCGCGCGCGGCCTGGTCGAGCAGGCGCATCACCACGTTCACGCCCACGCTCATGTTCGGCGCCAGCATGATCGCCACTCGCTCGGCGTGGTGGCGGATCTCGGCTTTCTGCGCCTCGCTGAAGCCGGTGGTGCCGATCACCAGCTTGACGCCCGCGGCGGCGCAGGCTGCGGCGTGTGCCAGCGTGCCTTCGGGGCGGGTGAAGTCGATCAGCACCTGGGCATTGGCCAGGCCGCTGGCCAGGTCGGCGGTGATGGCCACGCCGGTGTCGTGGCCGGCAAAGGCGCCGGCATCCTGGCCCAGCGCCGGGCTGCCGGGTACGTCCAGCGCGCCGGCCAGCTGGCAATCGGGGGCGGCCAGCACGGCCTCGACCAGCATGCGGCCCATGCGGCCGGAGGCGCCGGCAATGGCGATGCGCAGCGGCGCCGTCATGTCGACAGCGCTCATGTGGCTTCAAGCGGCGGGTAACTGCGCTGCGGCGGCGGGCTTTCGGGCGGTGCCGCCTCCACCTTGGGCGGACGTGGCAGCGCCTGCTTGGCCTCGGGGCTGAGTTCAAGCACCGGGGTCTTGCCATCGGTGCGCGTGCGCGAGATCGAGCTGACGAACTCGCGTTCGCTGGGCAGATCAGGCGCTTCCAACTTCTCCAGCTTGTCGTCCTTGAACCATGCCACCACGGCGCGGCGCTGCGGCTCGGTGCCGGGGCGGCGGATGGTGAACACATAGTCCCAGCGATCGGCGTGGAACACGTCGGTGAGCATCGGCGAGCCGAGGATGTCGCGCACCTGGGCGCGGGCCATGCCCGGCTTGATCAGTGCCACCTGCTCCTTGGTGACCACATTGCCCTGCACGATGTCCATGCGGTAGGGCGTGATCAGGCCGAGAAAGGTTTCGCTCTTGCTGATGGTGGGCAGCGAGGGCAGGTAAGCACAACCCCCCAGGCTCAGCACGGCGAGCAGGGCCATCGGCAGGCGGGGGACGGCGAATGGGACAGTGGACGATCTGCGCAAGAGGCCTGCCATGCGGTGAGGGGCAAATCGGCACTGCATTGCGCAGCACCGGCGGCTGGATATGATCCGGCGATTCTAGCGATGCCACCATGCCGCACTCCGACGAAACCCCTCAAGCCCGCGTCGACGAGCTCAAGAGCAGCGGCCTGAAGGCCACGCTGCCGCGCATCAAGATCCTGGAGGTCTTCCAGCGCACAGCTGAGCGCCACATGACGGCCGAGGACGTCTACAAGGCGCTGCTGATCGAGGGTGCCGACATCGGCCTGGCCACGGTCTACCGCGTGCTGATGCAGTTCGAGCAGGCCGGACTGCTGTCGCGCAGCCATTTCGAGAGCGGCAAGTCGGTGTTCGAGCTCAACGAGGGCCGCCACCACGACCACCTGGTGTGCCTGACCTGCGGCCGCGTGGAAGAGTTCTACGACGCCGAGATCGAGCAGCGCCAGCGCGCCGTGGCGCAAAGCCATGGCTTCGATCTGCAAGACCACGCGCTGTCGCTGTACGCCGTGTGCAACAAGACGGCCTGTCCGCACCGCGGCAAGTAGTGCGCAACCAGGCCGCGTGTTGCGCGTCCTGCCGGGCGCCAGGCAAGCCATGCCCGCCGGCTTTGCGCGTGTGCGCTCAGTCCTCGGCCTGCTGCATCGCGCGCTGGTGGCGCTGGATGAATTCCTGGTAGGTGTCGATGCCGCGCAGCTGCAGGATGGTGTTGCGCACCGCCGCCT
>CAYPDO010000652.1:0-2945 GCA_964409495.1 uncultured Bordetella sp. | reverse complement strand
TTCGGCGCCATGGGCCTGGAAGGCGCGGTGCGCCTGGGCTACCGCAAGGAGCTGGCAGGGGCCGCCGCCGGGCCCGAGCGCGATGCCTTGTACGAGAAGCTGGTGGCCCAGCAATACGCCAACGGCTCGGCGCTGAACATGGCGCAGACGCTGGAGATCGACGCCGTGATCGACCCCGCCGACACCCGCGACTGGCTGGTGCGCGGGCTCGACAGCGCGCCGGTGCAACGGCGGCCCGCCGCGCCGGGCGCACGCTTCATCGACTGCTGGTGAGGCCTGCAGGCCTGAGGACACCTAACACAGCTGCGACGCGCATCACCAGTCAGCCCGGCCCCCAAGCCCGCGGCCGGCCGTGCCCGGCGCGATGGCAGACTGCGGCCCATGCGAGTGCTTCTTCGTGGCCTGTGGATCGGCCTGCTGGCCAGCCTGGCCGCCCTGCCGCTGCTGGCCCTGGCGGCCTGGGCCACCCTTTGGCTGGCCCTGCAAGCTGAACCCATGGTGCCGGCCGGCCCGGGCATTGTCGCGGCAGACATCGAGCGTGCCCGCGCGCTGTTCAAGCGCCATGACCCGCGGCGCACCTTGCCGGGCGTGCAGCGCGCGGTGGCGCTGTCGCCGCGCGACATCGAGCTGCTCGTCGACCAGGCCGGCGCCCGCATGGGCCAGGCCCTGCCCGGCGGCGCGGCCCGCCAGGCGCGCGTCCGGGTGGCGCTGCAGCCCGGACTGGCCCATGTGCGTGCCAGCCTGGCCGTGCCGGACAACCCGCTGGGCCGCTGGCTCAACATCGATCTGGTGCTGGCCGAGACCCAGGCCCTGCCCGAGGTGCAGTCGCTGCGCCTGGGGGCGGTGCCGGTGCCGGGCTGGCTGGCCCAGCGCGCGCTGCCGCGCCTGCTGGAGGCGCTGGGCCTGCAGGCGCAGGGCGATCTGGCCCAGCGCATCGTCAGCCGCGTGCAGTTCACCGGACAGCTGGCGGTGGTGGCCTTCGCCTGGCCGGCACAGCTGCGCCAGAGCCTGGCCGCCAGCCTGCTGCAGCCCGAGGAGCAGGACCGCCTGCGCATGTACGTTGAGCGCCTGGCCGCCGTGGCCCCGGTGCGCCCGGCCAACCGCCGCGTGGCCCTGACCGCACTGCTGCCGCCGGTGTTCGCGCTGGCCCGCCAGCGCACCGAATCAGGCCAGAGTGCCGAGCGTGAGAACCGTGCCGCGCTGCTGGCGCTGACCCTGGTGGCCAACCCCGGCATCCTGCAGGCGCTGGTGCCGGCGGCGCAGCAATGGACCCCGGTGCGGCCGATGGTGGTGGTGCTGCACGGGCGCTCGGACACGCCGCTGCACTGGCTGGTGTCGGCGGTGCTGGCCGCCGAGGGCGGCGGCCCGCTGGCCGATGCCATCGGCCTGTACAAGGAGATGGCGGACGCGCGCGGTGGCTCGGGCTTCAGCTTCCACGATCTGGCAGCCGACCGGGCTGGCACCCGGCTGGGCCAGCGCGCCCGGCGCGATGCACTGGCGCTGCAGCAGCGCCTGGCCACGCCGCTGGCCGACACCGACCTGCTGCCCGACGTGAGCGACCTGCCCGAGAACCTGCCCGAGGCGGAATTCCAGCGCCGCTACGGCGGCATAGATGCGCCGGCCTACCGCGCGATGCTGGCCGGCATCGAGCAGCGGCTGAACAAGCTGCCACTGCTGAAGGGCACGCCCTAAGCATCCCGGGCGCGCTGGCCTGGCGCGGCGGGCGCGTCGCCCGGAAGGCTCAGTGCAGCACCAGCAAGGGCAGCTTGCTGCGCGACAAGACGTTCTTGGTGTGCGAGCCGAACAGCAGTTCGCCGAAGGTGCCGCGGCCATGCGTGACCATCACGATCATGTCGCAGCCGGCGTTCTCGGCCTGGTCGACGATGGCCTGGTCAATGCCCACCGCGTTGGCATGCAGGCCGGTGAAGGCCACGCCCGATTCAGCCGCCCGCGCCTCGAAACGTGTGAGCAGTGCACGGGCATGGGTGTCGGTCTTTTCCAGGTGCGCGGCGGTGGCGCGCTCGTATTGCGACATCTGCACGCCGGGCGTGGGCAGCGGCGCATCGGGTTCGACGACAAAGCCGGTGATGGCCGCACCCAGCTGCTTGGCCAGCGCGATGCTCGACTGCATGGCGCGCTCCGACAGGGCGCTGCCGTCGACCGGGACGAAGAGATTCTTGAACATGGCGGATCCTCTGGAATGCGATGGAATGCCGCCATGGTGGCCAGGCGGCGCGCCGGCCGCGTTGACCTTGGTCAATGCGGCCGGCGCCCGCCAGGCTGGCCCCGCAGGGGCCTGCGCCAGATCAGTTCGAGGCGGCGCTGGCGGCCGGCATGGCCGCCGTTGCAGCGGCGCTGGCAGCGGCCGACGCCGCTGCCGCTGCCGGCTCCGAGGCAGCCGGGCCGTGGCCCATGTCACCGCCGTGCTTCTCGCCGCTCATGTCGATGTCGCCGCCACTCTTGGCCAGGATGAACAGCGCCAGCGCGGCGAAGACGATGAATCCGAGAACCAGCTTCCACATGGTCGTTTTCCTGAAGATGAAAAGAAGAATCGTCGCAGACGGCGCCAGGCTCTGGATCGTCGCTGCGCAGTCTGCTGGCGCGGGCTGACGGGGCACTGTCACGGCCCGCGCCGCCGCAGGGGTTCAACGCACACGGCCGCAGCAAGCTGCGGCCGTGGGTCAGGCGGTTCATGTCCAGGCGCCCTGGGCGGGCACCCGGACATGGGCGCGGTCAGTCGCCGGCGTAGATGTCGACGTCCTTGGTCTCGCGCACGAACAGCAGGCCGATCACCAGGGTCATCGAGGCGATGATGATCGGGTACCACAGGCCGTAGTACATGTTGCCGTTGGCGGCCACCATCGCGAAGGCGATGGTGGGCATCAGGCCACCGAACCAGCCGTTGCCGATGTGGTACGGCAGGCTCATCGAGGTGTAGCGGATGC
>CAYPDO010000651.1:0-2952 GCA_964409495.1 uncultured Bordetella sp. | reverse complement strand
CATCGCCGAGGCACCCAATGGCCGCGCCGTGCTGCTGGCCAGCGGCGAGCCGCTGGACGAGGTGCTGCCGCTGGCCGCCACGATCTGCCTGCCGCCGGCCGTTCAGGGCTGAGCCACGGCGTGGATGTTCACAAGGCGTGAAGGAACCGTCGCGAGCGGGCTCAGGGTGGTTCGAGCAACGCAGCCGTACACCCGTACGGCGAGTCGCGCAGGGCCGCCATGTGCCCGCGCAGCAGGTTCATTCACACCTTGTCAGCTCACGCAGCCGGCTTCCACCGCCGCCTGCGCCTTCACCGCCACCGGCTCGGGCACGCGGTAGCCGTAGCGCACGGCGGTCAGCTCGGCCAGGATGCTGACGGCGATCTCGGGTGGCGTGCGGGCGCCGTTTTTCAGGCCCACCGGGCCGTGCAGGCGGTCGAGCTGGGCGGCGCTGAGGCCGAAGTGCTCGATCAGGCGCTCGCGGCGCCTGGCCTGGTTGGCGCGAGAGCCGATGGCGCCGACGTAGAAGGCCTCGCTGGTCAGGGCTTCCATCAGCGCCAGGTCGTCCAGCTTGGGGTCGTGGGTGAGGGCGATGACAGCGGTGTGGCCGTCCACGCGCAGGTCGCGCACGGTGTCGTCGGGCATGCTGCGCAGCAGCGTGGCGCCCTCGATGGCAAAGCCCTCGGCGTATTCCTCGCGCGGGTCGCACACGATCACCTGGTAGCCCAGTGCGCCGGCCATCTGCGCCAGGTATTGCGTCATCTGCCCGGCGCCGATCAGCAACAGCCGCCAGTGCGGGCCGTGGTGGGTGGTGAGCGTGGTGTCGCTGAGCAGCAGCTCGTCGCTCATCGCCTGGCCCTGGCCGGCGGGCTGCAGGTCCACCTCGCCGCTGGCGATGCTGAGCACGCGCCGCACGCGCTGGCCATCGGCCAGGCGGCGCAGCAGCTCGTCGAGCCGGGTGCGCGGCAGCACGGGCTCCAGCACCAGCTCGATCAGGCCGCCGCAGGGCAGGCCGAAGCGGTGCGCCGCATCGGCATCGATGCCGTAGCGGATGACCTGCGGCACGCCCGTGGCCAGCACGCCGCCGCGGGCCTTGTCGATCAGGTCGTCCTCGATGCAGCCGCCCGAGACGCTGCCGGCGATCAGCCCGTCCTCGCGCACCGCCACGGTGGAGCCGGGCGGTCGCGGCGCCGAGCCCCAGGTGCGGGTGATGGTGCCCAGCACCACGCGGTGGCCGGCGCGGCACCAGTCGGCGATGGTGCGCATCACCTGCAGATCGACGTTGTCCATGCGGGTCTCCTGGGGGTGCGCTGCCGGGCGCGGGTGGCCTTCACGGCGCGGCGTCACCATACCGCAAGCCTTCCGGCGCCGCGCCCGGCATGGCGTTTTCCTGTTGCAGGCGGCTTGTGGCCGGGCCGCGCCGCCCGGGACAATCCAGCCATGTCACCCCCTGCACCCGCGCGGCTGCGCGCCTGGCTGGCCCACCTGGGCCATGGTCTACTCGAACGCGATGCCGCCGTGCGCCTGGTGCTGCTGGCCGCGCTGGCCGGCGAGCACGTGCTGCTGCTGGGCCCGCCCGGCACCGCCAAGAGCGAGCTGGCGCGGCGCCTGCACCAGGTGTTTGCCGGCACGCGCTACTTCGAGCGCCTGCTCACGCGCTTTTCCACACCCGAAGAGCTGTTCGGCCCGCTGTCGCTGAAGGCGCTGGAAGAAGACCGCTACGAGCGCCAGGTCGAGGGCTACCTGCCCACCGCCGGCATCGCCTTCCTCGACGAGGTGTTCAAGGCCAACTCGGCGATCCTGAACGCGCTGCTGACGCTGCTCAACGAGCGGGTCTTCGACAACGGCAGCGGCCGTGCGCCGGCGCCGCTGCTCAGCGTGGTGGCGGCCAGCAACGAAGGCCCGGCCGACGAATCGCTGCAGGCCTTCCACGACCGCTTCCTGCTGCGCGTGCCCACCGCGCCGGTCAGCGACGAGGCCTTTGCCGCGCTGCTGTCGCTGGATGACACGGCGCCGCCGGCCGGCACCTGCGCCCCGCCGCCGCTGGGGGCCGACGAGCGCGCGGCGCTGGCACGTGCAGCCGCCGCCGTGACCCTGGACACCCAGGCGCTGGCCGGCATGGCCGCGCTGCGCCAATGGCTGGCCGCGCGTGAGCGGCGGCTCAGCGACCGGCGCTGGCGCCAGTGGGTGGGCCTGATGCGCGTGGCTGCCGCTGCCGAGGGCCGTGCGCAGGTGGACGGGCTGGACCTGTGGCTGGCGCCCTATGTGGCCGCGCATCAGCCCGACGAGCTGCCCGCGCTGCAGGCCTGGTTCGAGGCCGACTGGCTGCAGGCCGTGCCGCAGACGGCGCCCTGGCTCAGCCGCGCGGTCGAGGCCTTCGAGAAGCAGCTCGAGATCGAGCACAGCGCACGCGACGATCCCGACGCCCAGAACGCGGCCGGCAAGCTGGCCTTGGCACGCAGCATCGGCATGGGCGGCGCTGATGCCGGCGCGGGGGCCGGCGCGGGTGCCGGTGAGCCGATGCTGCGCATCGTCTCGGCCGAACTGGAGCGCCAGCTGCGCCGGCACTACAGCCCGGTGCACATTGCCGCCCGCCAGGCCCAGCTGGACGAGCTGATCGCGCAGCTGGCCGCCGCGCACGACGCCGCCGCCCAGGCCGCCCAGGCACTGGCTGATCGCCTGGCGCCGCGGCTGTGGTGGCCACCGGCGCTGGCCGCGCGCGTGATCGGCGCGCACCGCAGCACCCAGGCGGTGCTGGCCGCGCTGCTGGCCCGCGCACGGGCCGCGCAGGCCGGCTTCGGCGCGCTGCCGGTGGATGGGCAGCTGCCCGGCGTCGCGCCAGCACCGGTGCCGGTGCCGCTGGCATGAGCCCGCCGGGCCGCCCCAAGGGCGAATACCGGAAGGCGCAGCCTGAAGGTACCCCAGTGCGCCCGCCGGGCCGCCCCAAGGGCGAATACCGGAAGGCGCAGCCTG
>CAYPDO010000650.1:0-2953 GCA_964409495.1 uncultured Bordetella sp. | reverse complement strand
CCCACATCGCCGGGTTGCGGCTGGGCGCAAAGCCGTCCAAGTAGAGGGCATCGGCCTGCAGCACCAGATCGGGCAGCACCTGGGCAATGTCGCCCAGGGCCAGCAGCAGGCGCACGCGACCCGGGGCCGGTCCGGCAGGCGCCGCGGCACCGGGCAGATCCGGCAGGTCGATCAGGTGCAGGTCGGGGGTCAGCGGCGGCCAGTGGGCCAGCAGGGCCTGGGCCAGCGGGGCGATCTCGGCATCGCCGGCATGCACGGCCAGCGCACGGGCCAGGTCGTCGCGCCGCGGCGGGTGCTTCTCGATCGACACGAACACCAGTTCGCGCGGGCGCTGCGCATCGGCGCGCCAGGCCGCCCAGGTGGCCAGGAAGTTGTGGCCCAGGCCGAAGCCGGTCTCCAGCACCGTGAAGCGCGGCCGGCCGGCCCAGCGCGACGGCTCGCCCTTGACGGGCTGCCCGTGGCCCGGCAGCCCGTTGCCGCCCAGGAACACGTGGCGCGCCTGAGCCAGCGCGCCGCGGCGCGCGTGGTACACGTCGCCGAAGTCTGGCGCCGTGGGTGCGGCGGGGTCGGAGAAGTCGATCGCCGCCGGCTGCAGCGGGCCCCAGCTCATCGCGTGCGAGTCAGGCGCCGGGCGCTGTGCCGGCCGCCTGCCGTGTCAGCCAGGCCAGCAGCGCTGTGCGGGCCGCGCCAAGGCCGCGGTAGGCCAGCACGGCCTCGCTCATCGAGGCCAATGCATCGTGCACGCGCCGGGCCCGCGCCGGCTCGGCCAGCGCGCGTGTGAGCGGCTGCACATCCACGCCAATGCAGAACACGGCCTGCTGCGCGCCGGGCACCGGGATGAAGCTCTGGCGCTCGGTGCGCCACCAGCTCTGCGCGGCCAGCGCCTGGCCGCTGGCATCGGCCAGCAGCGCCGGCGCCCAGCGCTCGGGCGGATAACGCCGTGGATGGGCGTGCAGCCGCGGGTGCGGCGTGATCGTCCAGACGAAGCGCTCCCAGCGCTCGGGCCCGGTCACCAGCTTGATCAGCTGCGGCGCGGCGCGCACGATCAGCTGCGCATCGGCCACCGGCGCGTGGATCTCGCCAAAGGGCCGGCCCACCTTGTCGGTCGGCGCCCACACCGAGGGCAGGGCCACGGCCAGCCAGGGGATGGCGCCGCTGCTGGCATCGACGATGGCGAAGTCTTCGCAGAAGGCCAGCGACAGCAGCGCCGCACGCCGCCAGGGCCGGGCGATCTGGCGCAGGAACGGGCCGATCTCGGGCCAGCCGGTGTCGGCATCGCCCACCGGTTCGTCGTCGGCGTCCAGGCCCCAGCCCAGGCCGGCGCAGCGCCAGCGCGCGCCGTCCACCTGCCAGGCTTCAGGATGCTCGGCGGCGGCATGCGCGGCCAGCGCATCCAGCGCGGGGCGGGCATCGAAGTCGGACACGCTGCACAGCGCATCGTCGGCAAAGGCCCACAGCACGGCCAGCTTCTCGCGCAGGTGGCGTGACACGCCGCGCTGCGGCAGCGCGGCCGGCGTGAGCTGCGGCGTGCCGGGTGCCAGCCGCCGCAGCCCGGGCTGCATGCGGAACGGCGCCTGAACCGCGCCATCGAAATCGAAGCCGAGTGTGTCGCTCATGGTGGGGCGCACGGTAGCACTGCCGGGCCGCGCGGCCTTTGGCCGGGCCCCATGACAAAGGGGCACCGTGGTGCCCCTGTTGTGTCAGCGCAAGAAGACGTTCAGACGCGCTTGCGGTACTCGTTGGTGCGGGTGTCGATTTCGACCTTGTCGCCCTGGGCCACGAAGATCGGCACCATGATTTCGTAGTCGGTGGCGATCTTGGCGGGCTTCAGCACCTTGCCCGAGGTGTCGCCCTTGACGGCCGGCTCGGTCCAGGTGATCTCGCGCACCACGCTGGTGGGCAGTTCCACCGAGATGGCCTTGCCATCGTAGAACACCACTTCGGCGGTCATGCCGTCTTCGAGGTAGTTCACGGCGTCGCCCATGTTCTCGGCTTCCACCTCGTACTGGTTGTACTCGGTGTCCATCCAGACGTACATCGGATCGGCGAAGTAGGAGTAGGTGCACTCCTTCTTGTCGAGGATGATCTGGTCCATCTTGTCGTCGGCCTTGTAGACCAGCTCGGTGGCCTGGTTGTTCAGCAGGCTCTTGAGCTTCATGCGCACGGTGGCGGCGTTGCGGCCGCCGCGCGAGTACTCGGTCTTCAGAACCACCCACGGGTTCTTGTCCTGCATGATCACGTTGCCGGCGCGGATTTCCTGAGCGATTTTCATGGGCGGTCCTTCAAGCGGTGCCCTCGACCGCGGAAGATTCCGGTCGCCGGGCTGGGGCGGTCGGCAGGCCGACCTGGTGTACAGAGGGTGTACGGGGGTGGTTCGGGGCTGGCGTGGCGGCGCGGATTTCGCCCGCTGTCCGGCAGCAAAGCCCGCTATTCTAGCGTTTTCCCCGTGACGAACTCTTGCAGCTGCGTGACCAGATCGCTTTGCGCGCGCAGGCCGTCACGCCAGCGCGCATGCAGCGCGGCCCAGTCGTCGGCCGGCGGCAGGGCTGCGGGCCAGTCTGCCAAGCCGTTGATGGCGCGCTGGCTGGTGGCCATGGCCTGCGCCAGGGCGGGCGGGGCGCCCACGCTGCAGCGGCGCAGAAAGGCCTCCAGCTTGGCCGCATGCGCGCCGTCGTCCTGCGGGTAGATCTGCCACAGCATCGGCGCCGCGCTGGCCAGCTGGGCGCGCACGAAAGAATCTTCACCGCGCACCAGGTTCAGCGCGCAGCCGGCCAGCAGGCGGTCGTAGTCGGGTTGGGTCAGCCAGGGCAGGGCGGTGACGGCCATGCCGGCAGGCAGTGCGCCCTCGTCGGCCAGGCTGTGCACCTGGCGTTGCGCGGCACCCGGTGCCGCCAGCAGGCGCACCGGCCGGGCAATGGCCCAGGCCGGCAGCCGCGCCAGCAGGCCGGGCAGG
>CAYPDO010000649.1:0-2958 GCA_964409495.1 uncultured Bordetella sp. | reverse complement strand
CGGCGCCGGGCACGTGCAGGCCCATCGCCTCGAGCAGCATCTGGTTGCTGTTGGCCGTGCCGTAGAAGGTGCAGGTGCCGGCACCGTGGTAGGCGGCCTGCTCGGCGGCCAGCAACTCGTCGCGGCCCACCAGGCCCTGGGCGGCGCGTTCACGCACCTTGGCCTTGTCGCCGTTCGACAGGCCCGAGGCCATCGGCCCGGCCGGCACGAACACGCAGGGCAGGTGCCCGAAATGCAGCGCGCCGATCAGCAGGCCGGGCACGATCTTGTCGCAGATGCCCAGCAGCAGCGCACCATCGAACACGTCGTGGCTCAGCGCGATGGCCGTGCCCATGGCGATGGCATCGCGCGAGAACAGGCTCAGCTCCATGCCCGGCAGGCCTTGCGTGACGCCGTCGCACATGGCCGGCACGCCGCCGGCCACCTGCACCGTGGCGCCGTGGCGCTGCGCCTCGGCGCGGATCTGCGCCGGATAGCCCTCGTAGGGCTGATGCGCCGAGAGCATGTCGTTGTAGGCCGTGACCACCGCGATGTTGGGCGCGCGCTCGGCCACGATGCGCAGGCGCTCGTCGCCCGGCATGGCCGCGAAGGCATGGGCCACGTTGGCGCAGCCCATGCGTTGCGCACCGGGCGCGCGGCCGGTCAGCCGGCTCACCCGTGCCAGGTAGGCGCCGCGCAGTGTGGCGCTGCGTTCACGGATGCGCCGGGTGACGTCGACGATGCGGGGCTTCATGCCGTCTCCATGTAACAGTGCCTTTGATTATCAAGTAACCGGGTTACATGGTCAACCCGGCACCGGCCGGCGCGGGGCACGGCAGCGCCGGCCGCCTGGTGTCTGCAAGGCGTGCCGGGCATGCTTCTGGCATGCTTGCCGACCATGCATGCAGGCGACTCTGCCGCTGCGGCGGCCCCGGCTGCCGAGACCCCCTGGCCCGGCACGCTGCGCGACACCGCAGCGCTGCTGGAACGCGTGCGCACCGAGTGGGGCGGCCACGCCGACCTGTGGGTGTTCGGCTATGCCTCGCTGATCTGGCGGCCCGAGTTTGAATCGACCGAGCACCGGCCGGCCCTGGTGCGCGGCTGGCACCGAGCCTTCCGCATGCGCTCCCGGGTGAACCGCGGCACACCCGAGCGGCCGGGGCTGGTGTATGCGCTGGTCTCGGGCGGCATGTGCCGCGGCATGGTCTACCGCATCCCGCGCGAACGCGCCTCGGCCGAACTTGACCGCCTGTGGCTGCGCGAGATGCCCACCGGCGTGTACGACCCGCGCTGGCTGCGCTGCGACACCGCCGGCGGCGCGGTTGCCGCGCTGGGTTTCACGCTCAGCCGCAAAAGCCCCAACTTCACCGGGCCGATCGCCGACGCCGAGTTGCTGCAGATCTTGCGCCATGCGCAAGGGCGCTACGGCAGCACGCTGGACTACCTGGTGCACACCGCCGAAGCCCTGCACCGCCACCGCATGTGCGACCGCGAGAGTGCGCGCCTGCTGGCCCTGGTGCGCAGACAGGGCCTGGCCTGAGCGCGAACCGGCGCGCAGCCGATGCGCAGCCGATGCGCAGCCCGGCGCGCCACGTGCGGCGCGGGCTGCTCAACCGGCCGAAGCGCGCCGACCCTTGGCCGCAGCAGGTGCCGGAGCAGCGGCACGCAGCGCGGCCAGATCGGCCTCGGTGTCCACATCCACCAGCACACCAGCGTCGGGCAGTTCGACACCCAGCGATGGGTAGCGCGCCATCACGCGGCGCGCGCCCTCGTCGCCGGTGAGCGCCACCAGCTCCGAAAACAGCTCGGCGGCAAAGCCCACCGGATGGCCGCGCCGGCCCATGTGCTGCGCATAGGCCACCGGATGGTGATCGAGCGCCGCCGCCACCGCCAGCAGGCTGTCTGGCTGCACCAGGGGCATGTCACCGGGCAGCACCAGCCAGCCGGTGGCATTGGGGCGCGCCGCCACGCCCGTGGCGATGGAATAGCCCATGCCCAGCGGCTGACCGCCGCCCTGCCCCACCTCGGGCAGCAAAACGATGTCGCGCCGCGCCACCCAACGCGCGGCTTCAGCGGCAAGCTGATCGGTGGTGACAACCAGTACCGGCAGCCGCGTCTCGATGGCATGGCCGATGGTGCGGCCCAGCACGCTGGCATCGCCCAGTTCCTGCGCCAGCTTGTGGCGCAGACCGGCGAAGCGGCTGCCGCGGCCGGCAGCCAGCACCACGATGACGGGTTGCGGCTTCATTGTTGTTGGCGTGAGAGACAGGCGCCGACCGAGACCTCCCCTGCCGTCGCGGATGCGCTGTTGTTGAGGGCAAGCATGCGGGCGCAGGCCCGCGGCAGACAGTCGGACGATCACCTAAGGCCTAGCACTTAGGGTGGATCACCGAGCTTGCAGGGGCCTTGCGCCATGCATGAGCGGAAAACGCCCGGCAGGTGACACCGCCGGCACGGCGCCTGTGCCAGCACGGCATACTCGATGCATGGACCCCCGTATTGCCGACCTCCGCAAGAGCTACGAGCGCGCCGAACTCGACGAACAGGCCGCCGCCGACGCGCCACTGGCGCAGTTTCGCACCTGGCTGGACGAGGCCCTGGCCGCCCAGGTTCCCGAGCCCAATGCCATGACGCTGGCCACCGTGGGCGACGACGGCCGGCCGTCCACGCGCATCGTGCTCATCAAGGGTGTGGATGAGCGTGGCCTGGTCTGGTTCACCAACTACGCCAGCCGCAAGGGCCGCGAGATCGCCGGCCGGCCGTTTGCCGCGCTGCAGTTCCACTGGGTGGAACTGGAGCGTGTGGTGCGCGTGGAAGGCACGGTGGAGAAGGTGTCGGACGAGGAGTCCGATGCCTATTTCGCGTCGCGCCCGCTCGATTCGCGCATCGGCGCCTGGGCCTCGCCACAAAGCGAGGTGATCAGTTCACGCGCGGTGCTGGTGGCCAATGCCGCCCGGTATGGCGCGCAGTTCATGCTGC
>CAYPDO010000648.1:0-2961 GCA_964409495.1 uncultured Bordetella sp. | reverse complement strand
TCGCACTGATGTTCGTCGACTTCGACCGCTTCAAGCTGGTCAACGACAGCCTGGGCCACACCGCGGGCGACGAGCTGCTGGTGCAGCTGGCGCGGCGCATCCAGGGCCAGCTGCGGCCCACTGACGTGGTGGCGCGGCTGGGTGGCGACGAGTTCGCGGTTCTGCTGCCGCAGCCGCATGCGGGCGATGCCGCGCAGGCCGAGCGCGATGCGCTGCATCTGGCCGAATGCCTGCTGGACCAGCTGCGCCGGCCCTTCGAGGTGGCCGGTCACCGCCTGGCCGCCAGCGCCAGCATCGGCATCACCTTCAGCAGCCAGGGCTACGACAGCGCCGAGCAGGCGCTGCGCGACGCCGACACCGCGATGTACACCGCCAAGGCCGCCGGCAAGGGCCGCTGGGCCTTGTTCGATGCCGGTCAGCATGCGCGCGTGGCGCAGCGCCTGCGGCTCGAGGGCGATCTGCGCCAGGCGCTCGACGGTGGCGAGCTGCACGTGGTCTACCAGCCGCAGTTCGACCTGGCCAGCGGTGCGCTGACCGGCTTCGAGGCGCTGCTGCGCTGGCAGCATCCGGTGGACGGGTCGATCGGGCCGGCGCAGTTCATCCCGGTGGCCGAGGAGACCGGCCTGATCGCGCCGATCACCGATTTTGTGCTGCACCGCGCCTGCAGCCAGCTGGTGCAGTGGCAGCGCCAGCACCCCGGCTGGGCCGGCCTGGGCATCAGCGTCAACCTGTCGGGCCACGACGTGGCCAGCCATGGCCTGCTGCCGCGCGTGCAGCAGGTGCTGGCCGACACCGGCATCGCCCCGGGCCGACTGACGCTGGAGCTGACCGAGGACGCGGTGATGGCCAACCTGGACGGCGCGATGGCCAACCTGCAGGCGCTGCGCGCATTGGGCCTGCACCTGTCGGTCGACGACTTCGGCACCGGCTACTCGTCGCTGAGCCGCCTGGCCCAGCTGCCGATCGACAGCCTGAAGATCGACCGCGCCTTCGTGCGCGACATGGCCGAGGGCAGCAATGAAGCGGCGGTGGTGGCCGCGGTGGTGCAACTGGGCGGCGCGCTGCGCAAGACCGTGGTGGCCGAGGGCATCGAGACCGCCGGCCAGGCCGAGCAGCTGCGCCGCCTGGGCTGCGGCCTGGGCCAGGGCTTCCACCTGGCCGAGCCGCAAGGCGCCGAGGCCATCAGCGCCTGGCTGCACCGCCAGGCAGCCGGCACGCGGCCGACCCTGCAATAGCCGCGCGCTGCGCTAGATCGGCAGCAGCGTGGTGTGCTTGACCTCTTCCATCACCGCATAGGTGCGCGTCTCGCGCACACCGGGCAGGGTCCAGATCACGGTGCCGATGAACTCGCGGTAATGCGCCATGTCGGCCACGCGGGTCTTGAGCAGGTAGTCGAAGCCGCCGGCCACCAGGTGGCATTCCAGGATCTCGGGCCGCACCTGCACCGCGGCGCGGAAGTTGTCCATCACGTCGTGCACGGTGCGGTCGAGCAGCACCTCGACGAACACCAGCAGCCCGGCGCCCAGCTTGGCCGGGTTCAGCCGCGCCTCGTAGCCCAGGATGTAGCCCTCGCGCGTGAGGCGCTTCACGCGCTCGAGCACCGCGGTGGGCGACAGGTGCACGGCCTCGGCCAGCTTCAGATTGCTGATGCGGCCATCGGCCTGCAGCTGGCGCAGGATGCGCAGGTCGATCTTGTCGAGATCGCGCCCTGGCGCACCGTCGTCTGGGGTGGGCATGGTGGCGTGTCAGTCCAGCGTCACGCCGGTGGCGCGGATGATGGCGCCCCAGCGCTTCGCGTCGGCTTCCAGCGTGCGCTTGAAGGCCTCGGGTGTGCCGCCCACCGGCGTCAGGCCCTGCAGGTCGAACTGCAGCTTCACGGCCGGATCGCGCAGCACGGTGTTGACGTCGGCGTTGATCTTCGCGATCACGGCGGCCGGCGTGGCGGCGGCGGTGAACAGGCCGTTCCAGGCCAGCGATTCCACCTGCGGGAAGCCGGCCTCGGCCAGCGTGGGCACGTCGCGCAGGCTGTCGGGGCGCTGCGAGGCGCTGACCGCCAGCATGCGCACCTTGCCCGACTTCACATGCGCCAGCAGCGCCGGCGCGGTCATGAAGCTGGCGTCGGCCTCGCCCTGGGCCAGCGCAAAGGCCGCCGGCGGCGAGCCGTTGAACGGGATGTGCGTGGCCTGGAAGCCGGCCTCGGCCATGAACAGCGCCATCGTCAGGTGCGCCGAGCTGCCATTGCCCAGCGACGAGTAGTTCACCTTGCCGGCACGGGCCTTGGCCCAGTCGACGAACTCCTTGACCGTCTTGGCCGGCACCATCGCGCTGACCGCCAGCACATTGGGCTGGCTGGTGGTCATGACCACCGGCGCCAGGTCTCGCGCCGGGTCATACGGCATCTTCTTGTACAGGAAGGGCGCAAAGGCCACCGGGCCGTTGAAGCCCAGCGCCAGCGTGTGGCCGTCGGGCGCGGCCTTGGCCGCCACATCCACACCCAGCATGCCGCCGGCACCGGGCCGGGGCTCCACCAGCACCGGCTGGCCCCACTTGTCCTTGAGCTTGTCGGCCAGCAGGCGCGCCACGATGTCCAGGCTGGAGCCGGCCGGCGCCGGCACCACGATCTTCACCGGCTGCGTGGGCCAGGTGGGGGCGGCGGTCTGGGCGGCGGCGGCCAGCGGCAGGGCACAGGCCAGGGCGATCAGCAGGGGACGACGGCGCATGGTGGGGCAGGGGCTGGAGCGGTGAAGCCACGATTGTGGCGCTGCCGCAGGCCGGCCCGCCGCAGCGGGTGCGGCGGCGGCGGCCGGCGCGGCGCGAGCCCGGATTCAGGGGTACAGCCCGCGCTCCTGCCGCGCCATCAGGATGCGCTCGCAGGCCACCGCGAAGGTGGCGGTGCGCAGCGTCACCTTGTGGCGGTCGGCGGTGTCCCAGATGTTCTTCAGCGCGCCGACCATGATCTTG
>CAYPDO010000647.1:0-2961 GCA_964409495.1 uncultured Bordetella sp. | reverse complement strand
TGGCGGTGGAGGACATCTACGCCGACGGCATCCTGCAGCTCTCCGAGCTGCGCCTGGGCGGCGACCTGGTGGTGCTGGCCGCGCCCGAACTGGGCGGCATGCCGCTGGTGGTGACCTACCTGGTGGCTGCCGGCGGTCTGGCGGCGGCGCTGTCCACCGCCGACGGCCTGCTGCTGACCATCAGCAATGCGCTCGCGCACGACTACTACTTCCGCATGGTCAACCCGAAGGCCTCGGCCATCAAGCGGGTGATGATGAGCAAGCTGATGGTGCTGTTCACCGCGGTGCTGGCGGCCTGGGTGGCCTCGCTGCGCCTGGCCGACATCCTGCCCTTCGTCACCGCGGCCTTCTCGCTGGCCGCGGCGGCCTTCTTCCCCGCGCTGGTACTGGGCATCTTCTGGCGCCGTGCCAACCGCACCGGCGCGGTGGCCGGCATGCTGGCCGGTGTGGCGCTCACGCTGTGGTACATGCTGCGCAACCTGCCCGGCCCGCGTGAATGGCTGGGCATGGCCGGCGCCGGCGGCGACGGCCGCTGGTTCGGCATCGACCCGATGGCGGCCGGCGTGTTCGGTGTGCCGGTGGGCTGCGCGGTGCTGGTGATCGCCAGCCTGCTGAGCCGCCGGCCCGACGACGAGGGCCAGCAGCTGGTGGACGAGCTGCACCGGCCCCTGCCGGACACGCCAGACAGCAGCCGTGGCTTCGGCCCGCCTTCCGCGCTATAATCGCGGGCTTTTCCCAATCCATCCCTGCTGCACCGGCTGAAATCAGACGCCGCCGGGCAGCTTTCGCAAACGCCATGACCGTCATGGCCGCAGCGAAATCCACAAGGAGTGTTCATGCGTCATTACGAGATCGTGCTGCTGATCCATCCGGATCAAAGCGAGCAGGTTCCGGCCATGCTGGAGCGTTACAAGGGTGTGGTCACCGCCGCCGGCGGCAAGGTGCACCGCGTCGAGGACTGGGGCCGCCGTCAGCTGGCCTACCAGATCCAGAAGCTGGCCAAGGCCCACTACGTGTGCCTGAACATCGAGACGACCAAGGAAATCCTGGCCGAGCTCGAGACCGGCTTCCGCTACAACGACGCCGTGCTGCGCCACCTCACCGTGGCCAAGGACAAGGCCGAGACCACCCCGTCGGTGATGATGAAGGCGGTCGAGAAGGAAGAAGCCCGCAAGGCCGTCGTGTCCCAGGAGGCCGCGAGCTGATCGAGGCAGCCGCCGCCGCGCCCGAGGCTGGCGCGCCAGGCATGAACCGCGTGGTTCTGTCGGCGCAACTGCTCGAGCGAGGGGTCGTGCGCTACACGCCCGCCGGTCTTCCGGCCCTCGACTGCCGTTTGCAGCATGCATCGACGGTCACCGAAGACGGGCAGCCCCGCAAGGTCTCTCTCGAGATCCGCGCGGTGGCCATCGGCGAGATCACACGGCCGCTCGGCGCGCTGGCACTGGGTGAGCACGGCATCTTTGCCGGCTTCCTGGCCAGCATGCGCAATGGGCGCGGACTGCTCTTCCACATCACTTCGCTCAGCGCCGAGGCCTGAGGTTCCCGTCCGCGGGCACAGGTTCCGGTTCAACGCACATCAACGCATTCGCACAAGAGGTACACCATGGCCATGTCACGTGGTAGGGGCAAAGGCTCCAAGGATCGCAAGCCCAAGCGCAACCAGCAATCGCTGCTGTTCAAGCGCAAGAAGTTCTGCCGTTTCACCGTCGCCAACGTCGAATCCATCGACTACAAGGACGTGGATCAGCTGCGTGACTTCGTCGGCGAGAACGGCAAGATCACCCCGGCGCGCCTGACCGGCACCCGCGCCTATTACCAGCGTCAGCTGACCACGGCCATCAAGCGCGCACGTTTCCTGGCGCTGCTGCCGTACAGCGACCAGCACAAGGTCTGAAGGGAGCAACGACCATGCAAGTGATCCTGCTCGAAAAAGTGGCCAACCTGGGCAACCTGGGTGATGTGGTCAAGGTGAAGGACGGCTATGCCCGCAACTTCCTGATCCCCACCAAGCTGGCCCGCCGCGCCACCGAAGCCGCCATCAAGGAATTCGAAGTTCGCCGCGCCGAACTCGAAAAGGTGGCCGCCGAGAAACTGTCCGTGGCGCAGGCCCTGGGCCAGCGCATGACCGGCATCACCGTCACCATCGCCCAGAAGGCCGGTGTGGACGGTCGCCTGTTCGGCTCCGTCACCAATGCCGACGTGGCCGACAGCCTGAAGAAGCTGGGCTACGACGTGGCCAAGGCCCAGGTGCGCATGCCGCACGGGCCGCTGAAGACCGTGGGCGAGCACCCGGTGTCGGTGGCTGCGCACACCGATGTGGTAGTGGAACTGACCGTCCAGGTCGTGGCCGCCGCCGACTGATCTCGCGCATTCGCTGAGATCCCGCAGCAAACGGGGCCGGTTCACGCCGGCCCCGTTTGCATTTGTGCCGGCGCATGCATCGGCGCCGACAACGCCGAAAGTCCGTGCCGCGGCAGGCCGCACTTTTCCCCTGCCCGTCCCCCGGATCTCCACAGCCTTGCCCACAGGCGCGCCGCGCCATGCGGCTTATCATCTGCGTCACATGTCGACCGCTTTCCGCTCCGCTTCCTCCGGCCCCGCGCCCGGCCCCGATGGTGACGACGAGGTGGCGCGCCTGCGCGTGCCGCCGCACTCGATCGAAGCCGAGCAAAGCGTGCTGGGCGGCCTGCTGATCGACAACATGGCCTGGGACCGCGCCGGCGACCAGATCACCGACAGCGACTTCTACCGCTGGGAACACCGCGAGATCTTCATCGCCATCGCCGGCCTGATCAACGCCAGCAAGCCGGCCGACGTGATCACGGTGTTCGAGCAACTGCAAAGCCATGGCAAGGCCGAGCAGGTGGGCGGCCTGGCCTACCTCAACGCGCTGGCGCAGAGCGTGCCGAGCGCCGCCAACATGCGGCGTTATGCCGAGATCGTGCGCGAGCGCGCCATCCT
>CAYPDO010000646.1:0-2966 GCA_964409495.1 uncultured Bordetella sp. | reverse complement strand
TTGCAGCTCCTCGCGCTCCGGCCAGACCAGGCGCACCGTGCGGTACACGATCTCGCCGGCGTGGTGCTGCAGCACAAGGACTGGCCGCTGTGGGCCTTCCAGCTGATGGCGTTGTGGTCGGGCGTTGGCGGCGGCAACTTCGCGAGCTCGATGTCCAACATCAGCACCTTCTTCCCGAAGCGGCTGCAGGGCACGGCACTTGGCCTGAACGCCGGCCTGGGCAACTTCGGCGTGACGACGATGCAGATCGTCATTCCACTGGTGATGACGGTGGGCCTGTTCGGTGCCTTCGGCGGCGAGCCGATGACGCTGGCGAAGGATAGCGGCTGGATTTTCGGCAAGATCGCCGCGGGCACGCCTACCTGGATTCAGAACGCCGGCTTCGCGTGGGTGCTGTCGCTGGTGCCGCTGTCGGTGCTGTGCTGGTGGGGCATGAACAACCTGAAGACGGTCTCGCCGGCCACCGGCAGCCCGATCGTGGCCTTCGCCAAGATCATCTACCTGTACACGCTGGCCTTCGTGCCCGCGATCTTCATGCTCTGGCTGTACCTGCCCAAGCCCACCGGCCTGGGGTTGTTGAGCATGTGGGTGGCCATTCCGCTGGATGTGTTGCTGGCCCTGGGCATGATGAAGCTGGCGGCCTTCGGCGAGATGAAGGAGGGCGTGAAGAAGCAGTTCGCGATCTTCGGCAACAAGCACACTTGGTCGCTGACGGCGCTGTACATCGTCACCTTCGGCTCCTTCATCGGCTTCTCGATGGCGCTGCCACTGGCCATCACCGTGATCTTCGGCTTCCAGCACGTGCCGGATGCCAACGGCGTGATGCAGCACGCGCTGAAGAACCCCAACGCTCCGTCGGCACTGACCTACGCTTGGATCGGCCCCTTCGTCGGCGCTGCCGTGCGCCCGCTGGGGGGGTGGATTTCCGACAAGGTGGGGGGCTCCATCGTCACCCAGGTGATCTCGGTGGTGATGGCCATCGCCTCGGTGTGGGTGGGCTACGTGATGATGCAGGCCTACGGCTCTGCCACACCCGAGCAGTACTTCCCGATGTTCCTGGGGCTGTTCATGGTGCTGTTTTTCGCCAGCGGCATCGGCAACGGCAGCACCTTCCGCACCATCGGCGTCATCTTCGATCGCACCCAGGCCGGCCCGGTGCTGGGCTGGACCTCGGCGATCGCGGCCTACGGCGCCTTCATCGCACCGGTGGTCATCGGCGCGCAGATCAAGGCCGGCACACCGCAGTTCGCGATGTACGGCTTCGCCATCTTCTACGCCGTCTGTCTGGTGCTGAACTGGTGGTTCTACCTGCGTGGCAATGCCTACGTGAAGAACCCCTGACGCCGGGCCACGCGAGCGATCTCAGTCACCGTCCACACCATGACCGCCATGACGATCATCCGGGACTGGAACCCCGAGGACCGCGGTTTCTGGGACCGCTCCGGTCACGCAGTGGCTCGGCGCAACCTGTGGCTGTCGATTCCTGCCTTGGCGCTCGCCTTCGCGGTGTGGATGTTGTGGTCGGTGGTGGTGGTGCACCTGCCTGCCGCAGGTTTTCGGTACAGCACCAACCAGCTGTTTTGGCTCACGGCGCTGCCAGCCTTGTGCGGCGCCACGCTGCGCATCTTCTACGCCTTCGCGGTGTCGATGATCGGCGGGCGCCGCTTCACCACGCTCGCCACGGCCAGTCTGTTGGTGCCGGCGGTGGGCATCGGCCTGGCGGTACAGGACCCGAACACACCTTTCGAGTGGATGGTGGTGCTGGCCTTGCTGTGTGGTCTGGGCGGCGGCAACTTCGCCAGCTCGATGGCCAACATCAGCTTCTTCTTCCCGAGCGCCCGACAAGGCTACGCATTGGGCCTGAATGCCGGGCTGGGCCATCTGGGTGTCGCGCTGGTTCAACTGCTGGTGCCTCTGGCCATCAGCGCTGGGGTAATCGGTGTGTTCGCCGGGCCGGCGCAGCCCACGGCACAGGGACCGATGTGGCTGCAGAACGCCGGCTTCATCTGGGTGCCGCTCATCCTGGCCAGCACCGCCGCGGCGTGGTTCGGAATGGACGACCTGGCCGACCGGCACACCGGCATGGCCGAGCAGGCCGTGATCTTCACGCGCAAGCACAACTGGTTGATGTGCTGGCTTTACCTGGGCACGTTCGGCAGCTTCATCGGCTTTTCTGCCAGCTTGCCGATGCTGGCGCAAAGCCAGTTCCAGCGGCCCGATGCGCTGCATCTGGTGTGGCTGGGTCCGTTGATCGGCGCCGTGCTTCGCCCACTGGGAGGCTGGATGGCCGACCATTGGGGCGGTGCGCGCGTCACCTTCTGGATCTTTATGACGATGGCGTTGGCCGCCGCAGCAGCGCTGTTGAGCCTTCCCGTGACGGACATGGCGGCGCAGCCCGGGCAGGGCGGCCACTTCCTCGGCTTCCTGGTGGCTTTCGGCGTGTTGTTCGCCGCTTCGGGCATCGGCAATGGCAGCACGTTCCGGATGATTTCGAGCCTGTTCGTGGCCGAGCGGGTGCGTCGCGCAGAAGGCCTGCCGTCAGCGCAGGCGCTTGCGGCCAAGGAAGGCGCGGTCGAAGCGGCTGCAGCCCTCGGCTTTGCCAGCGCCATCGGCGCCTACGGCGGCTTCTTCATCCCCAAGAGCGTGGGCTCTTCGCTGGCGATGACGGGCAGCGCATCGGCGGCGCTGGCGATGTTCATCGTGTTCTACCTCTCCTGTATTGCGCTGACCTGGTGGGCCTACAGCCGCCGCAACGCTCCCTA
Organism: uncultured Bordetella sp.; assembly: GCA_964409495.1. Classification (GTDB taxonomy): domain Bacteria; phylum Pseudomonadota; class Gammaproteobacteria; order Burkholderiales; family Burkholderiaceae_C; genus Pseudaquabacterium. The sequence continues at coordinate 204 of CAYPDO010000646.1, read as the reverse complement.
TCCCTGCTGACCTCCCCACGCGGACGACATCTTCCAAGGACGACAATATGAGCCACTTTCTGGACCGCCTCACCCACTTCTCGCTGCCCAAGGAGACTTTCTCGGGCGACCACGGTCTGACCACCGGTGAAGACCGCACCTGGGAAGATGCCTACCGCAACCGCTGGGCCCACGACAAGATCGTGCGCAGCACGCACGGCGTGA
>CAYPDO010000645.1:0-2970 GCA_964409495.1 uncultured Bordetella sp. | reverse complement strand
TGGTGCCGCGGATGGTGCCGCGGATGGTGCCGCGGGTGGCGGGGTATCAGCGGCGGGGCGCGGCGCGTCGGCCTCGTCACGGGACATCTGCGTACAAACCCTGATGTGAGTGGATGCTCAGGCCGCTAGGATAGCGCTGTCCAAAAAGCCATGCCACCGCAGTATCCCTCACCTGGGAAGCGCGGCGATGGCGGCATCTCCGCAGGCCTTGTGCCTGCATTTTTTCGGATTGTTGGGATAGCGCTGTCCAAGCCATGAGCGAAGCCGATTCGAGCCACTGGCCGTCCATCGTGGTGATGGGCGTGGCCGGTTGCGGCAAGAGCAGCCTGGGTGCCGCGCTGGCACAGGCCCTGGGCCGCACGCTGGTGGAGGGCGATGACTTCCACCCGCCCGCCAATGTGGCCAAGATGCGTGCCGGCATGCCGCTGACCGATGCCGACCGCGCCGGCTGGCTGGATGCCCTGGGCACCGTGCTGCAGCAGTGCGAGCCGCCGGCGCCGGCCCCGGCACCGGGCACCGGCCACGCCGCTGGCGCCGGCCACGCACCCGGCGTCGGCCTGGCACCTGGCAGCGGCCAGCGCGCCGTGCTCACCTGCTCGGCCCTGAAGGCCGCCTACCGCGAGCGCCTGCGTGCCGCCGCGCCGGGCCTGGCCTTCGTGCACCTCACGCTCAGCCGCGAGCAGGCGCGGGCACGCGTGGCCCAGCGCGGCAGCCACTACTTCAACCCCGCGCTGGTCGACAGCCAGTTCGACACGCTGCAGCCGCCCGCGGGCGAGCCGCGCGTGCTGGCGCTGCCCGCCACCCAGCCGCTGGCCGCGCTGAACCAGGCGGTCTTGACCTGGCTGCAGGCGGGCCTGCCCGCCGCGCCCGCCCCACAGGAGAGCTGAACCATGTCCACCGACCCCACGGCCGCCGCCCCTGCGGCGCCGGCCTGGCAGCGCCTGGCCGAGAACGCCATGGCCATTGCGCTGGGCGTGATGGCGCTGGCGGTATTCGTCAACGTGGTGCTGCGCTACGGCTTCGGCAGCGGCATCGCGGCCAGCGAGGAGCTGTCGCGCCTGCTGTTCGTGTGGCTGGTGTTCATCGGTGCGGCGGCCGCCTATCCGCTGGGCGAGCACATGGCCTTCACCAGCCTGCTGATGCGGCTGAGGCACTGGCCCGCCGCGATGGCTGCGGCCACCGCGCTGATCCGCATGCTGGTGATCCTGGCCTGCGTGCTGCTGGGCTGGGGCGCCTGGCAGCAGGTGCTGGTGGGGCTGGGCAGCCAATCCGTCGTGATGGGCTATCCCACCGCGCTGCTGCCGCTGCCGGCGCTGCTGTGCGCGCTGGCCATCGGCGCGATGGCGCTGTGGGAACTGGTGACGCGCACGCCGCTGCACCTGGGCCACGGCGCCGAGGTGGAGTGAGGCCATGAGCGCAGAGGGTCTGGCCTTCGTCACCTTCGCGCTGGGCATGCTGGTGCTGATGGGCATCGGCCTGAACATGGCGCTGGCCCTGGTGCTCACCGGCGCCGCCATGGCCTGGGTGATGGACTTCTGGGACACGCAGCTGCTGGCACAGAACCTGGTGGCCGGGGTCGACAGCTTTCCGCTGCTGGCCGTGCCCTTCTTCATCCTGGCCGGCGAGCTGATGAACTCGGGCGGCATCAGCCAGCGCATCATCAGCATGGCCCAGGCCTGGGTGGGCCACATCCGCGGCGGCCTGGGCTATGTGGCCATCGGCGCCGCGGTGCTGATGGCCAGCATGAGCGGCTCGGCCCTGGCCGATACCGCCGCGCTGGCCACCATCCTGCTGCCGATGATGCGCCAGCACGGCTACCCGATGGCCACCTCGGCCGGGCTGCTGGCCTCGGGCGGCATCATCGCGCCGATCATTCCGCCGTCGATGCCCTTCGTGATCTACGGGGTCACCACCAACACCTCGATCTCGGCGCTGTTCACCGCCGGCATCGTGCCCGGGCTGGTGATGGGCACGGGCCTGATCCTGGCCTGGAAATGGGTGCTGCGCCGCATCGATCTGCAGCCCGGCACGGCGCTGCCGCTGCGCGATCGCCTGCTGGCCACGGCCAAGGCCTTCTGGGCGCTGCTGATGCCCGTGATCATCATCGGCGGCATGAAGACCGGCATCTTCACGCCCACCGAGGCCGCGGTGGTGGCGGCCTTCTATGCCCTGGCGGTGGCGCTGCTCATCCACCGCGAGATGCAGCTGGCCGAGCTGCGCGGCGTGCTGGTGCGCGCGGCCAAGACCACGGCCATCGTGATGTTCCTGTGCGCCGGCGCCCAGGTGGCCAGCTACATGATCACGCTGGCCGATCTGCCCGGCGTGCTGAGCGCCTGGCTGGGCCCGCTGGTGGACAACCCGCGCCTGCTGATGGCCGTGATGATGGTGGTGCTGGTGCTGATCGGCACCGCGCTCGACCTCACGCCCACGATCCTGATCTTTGCCCCGGTGATGCTGCCGATCGCCGTGAAGGCCGGCATCGACCCGGTGTACTTCGGCCTGATGTTCGTGCTCAACGGCGCCATCGGCCTGATCACGCCGCCGGTGGGCACGGTGCTGAACGTGGTGGCCGGCGTGGGCCGGCTGTCGCTGCACCAGGTGGTCAAGGGCGTGAACCCCTTCCTGTTCACCTATGTGCTGATCCTGGCGCTGTTCGTCGCCTTTCCGCAGCTCGTCACGGCGCCCGTCGCCTGGATGCGCTGAATCCGTCCCGCAGTTCCTCGTCCAACCGTTCCCCCTGGAGTTTTCCATGCGCCTGATCCGCCGCGCCCTCGTTGCCACCGCCGCCCTCGCGGCCCTGGCCAGCACCACCACCGCCTTCGCGCAGGACATCAAGCCGCGCCTGATCCGCTTCGGCTACGGCCTGAACGAGCAGAGCAACCAGGGCCGCGCGGTCAAGCTGTTCGCGGCCGAGGTCGAGAAGGCCTCGGGCGGCAAGATGAAGGTGCGCGCCATCGGCGCCGCCGCGCT
>CAYPDO010000644.1:0-2977 GCA_964409495.1 uncultured Bordetella sp. | reverse complement strand
CGCACCGTGCCCTTCGTCAGCAAGGCCACCGGCCAGCCGCTGGCCAAGATCGCCGCACGCTGCATGGCCGGCCAGAAGCTCAAGGACCAGAAGGGCCTCGGCGGCGTGGCGCCGCACGAGGTGATCCCGCCCTACTTCTCGGTGAAGGAGGCGGTGTTCCCGTTCAACAAGTTCCCGGGCGTGGATCCCATCCTTGGCCCCGAGATGCGCAGCACCGGCGAGGTGATGGGCGTGGCGCGCAACTTCGGCGCCGCCATGCTCAAGAGCCAGCTGGGCGCCGGCAGCCGCCTGCCTGCCAAGGGCACGGTGGTGATCACCGTGAAGAACGGCGACAAGGCGCGCGCCGTGGCCGTGGCGCGCGATCTGGTGGCGCTGGGGTTTGCGGTGGTGGCCACCAAGGGCACGGCGGCGGCCATCGCCGCCGCGGGCGTGCCGGTGAAGACGGTCAACAAGGTCAAGGACGGCCGGCCGCACATCGTCGACATGTTGAAGGCCGGCGAGATCCAGCTGGTGTTCACCACGGTCGATGAAACGCGCACGGCGATTGCCGATTCGCGCAGCATCCGCACCGCAGCGCTGGCCAACCGCGTGACCTACTACACCACCATGGCCGGCTGCGAGGCCGCCACCGAGGCGCTGCAGCAGCGCGGCGCGGTGGACGTGTACAGCCTGCAGGAACTGCACGCCGAACTGCACTAAACTGTTGCCCCAAGCCGGCTCCGCCGCGTCTGTGTCCCGTCTTGTGCGGGGCGTCAGCGCGGCGGATTCGTTTTGTCTTGCGTACTCTGAAAACATCACGCTGAGGAGGCCCCGATGGCCACCATTCCCCTGACCAAGCGCGGCGCCGAGAAGCTCAAGGAAGAGCTGCACCGGCTCAAGACCGTGGAGCGCCACGCCGTCATCCAGGCCATTGCCGAGGCACGCGCGCAGGGCGACCTGTCGGAAAACGCCGAGTACGACGCGGCCAAGGACAAGCAGGGCTTCATCGAGGGCCGCATCCTTGAGATCGAAGGCAAGCTGGCGGCGGCGCAGATCATCGATCCGGCCGCGCTGGATGCCGGCGGCCGCGTGGTCTTCGGGGCCACCGTTGATCTGGCGGACGAGGACAGTGGCGCCGAGGTCACCTATCAGATCGTCGGCGACGACGAGGCTGACCTGAAGCAGGGCCGCATCTCGATCAGCAGCCCGATCGCGCGCTCGATGATCGGCAAGGAAGCCGGCGACGTGGCCGTGGTGCAGGCGCCCGGTGGCGAGCGCCACTACGAGATCGTGGAAGTGCGCTACATCTGATGGCCGGATCGGCCGCCACCGCGCGTGACGCCCTGCCCGCGCGCCTGCAGCGGCTGCTGCCGGTGCTGTGGGCCGGCGTCCTGCTGTGCATCGGCCTGATTGCCACGCCGGCACCCTTTGCCACGCTGGCCGTTCACGATGCCGGCCGCGTGGTGTCGCGCATCCTGGCGCAGGAGGCGTGGCTGAGCCTGGTTGTCGGCGTGGTCTTGCTGCTGCTGGCCAGGCGCGATGCGCGCCAGGCCGCCGAGGCCGGCAGCGGCTCGGCCTTCAGCACCACCATGGTGCTGCTGCTGGCCACGCTGTTCTGCACCGTGGCTGGCTACTTTGCCATCCAGCCGCTGATGCCGGCGGCGCGGGCCGGGCAGGGACCCTTCAGCTTCGGGCAGTTGCACCTGGCCAGTGCCAGCTTCTTCGTGCTGAAGGCGCTGCTGGTGCTGGTGCTGGCCTGGCGCGCCAGCGCAGGCCAGGCGGGCAGCGATTAATCGGCCGCCGTCTTCTTGACGCTGGTCGGGCGCTTTTTCTTCGCCCGCCGGATGTTGCCGCCGGGCGTGACGCGCTCGTTGCCGAGCACCCGCACCTTCTTCACCTGGGGGCGGGTCGAGCCGCTCTTTGCGAACTTGACGATCTTCACCACGCGCGGGCCGGCCGGTGTGCGCTCGTCGCGCTCGGCCTTGGGCTTGGCAGGGATCGGGCGCCACAGCACCAGCAGCTTGCCGATGTGCTGCACCGGCGCAGCCGACAGTTGATCGGCCAGCGAGGCCAGCATGGCCTCGCGGGTGGGGCGATCATCGGAAAACACGCGCACCTTGATCAGGCCATGGGCCGTGAGCGCGCGGTCGATTTCCTGAACCACCGCGGGCGTGAGGCCCTCGCCGCCGATCAGAACGACCGGGTCGAGGTGGTGGGCACCGGCGCGGTGCTCCTTGCGTTGGGCGGGGGAGAGGAGAAGGGCAGACATGGTGCGATTGTCCTATGTCCTGCGCCCCGGGCGGGTTTTATGATGCGCCGCCGCTGCGCCCACGCCCGCCATCGCCGATGAGATTGCCGATCCACCACTGCCGTTCGCCCCGGTCCACCGCCCGCCGATGGCTTGCGCGGCTGTGCTTGTCGGCCTGCGCCTCGGCGCTGGCCCAGGCCGCCGCCGCGGGGCCGGTGCTGGAGCGGGTGCGTGGCAGCGGCACGCTGCGCGTGTGCATCTGGCCCGACTACTACGGCGTCACCTACCGGAACCCGCGCACCGAACAACTGGTGGGCATCGACATCGACCTGTCGGCCGAGTTCGCCAAGGCGCTCGGTGTGAAGCTGCAGCATGTGGAGTCCTCGTTCGCCAAGCTGATCGACAACCTGCTGACCGACCGTTGCGACATTGCGATGCACGCTGTCGGCGTGACGCCTCAACGCCAGCAGCAGCTGCGCTTCTCGCTGCCCTACCTGCGCAGCGACATCTACGGCATCACCACGCGCAGCAACCATGTGGTGCGTCAGTGGGACGACATCGACCGCCCCGGCGTGCGGGTGGCCGTGCAGGCCGGCACCTTCATGGAGCCGGTGATGGCCGCTGCGCTCAAGCATGCGCAGCTCGAGGTGATCCGACCGCCCAGAACGCGCGAGCAGGAGCTCGAGGCCGGCCGTGTCGACGTGTTCATGACCGACTACCCCTACAGCCGCCGCCTGCTCGACAACGCCG
>CAYPDO010000643.1:0-2982 GCA_964409495.1 uncultured Bordetella sp. | reverse complement strand
CGCGCGCCGAAGAGGTGGCGCAGCGCGCCGGTGTGTCCAAGGGCACGCTGTACCTGTACTTTCCCAGCAAGGAAGAGCTGCTGAAGGCGGTGATCGCGCACAACCTGGGCACGCGCATCAGTGCCGGCGCCGAGATGGCCGCCGCCTTTGCCGGCCCGTCGGCCGAGTTGCTGAGCACCATTCTGGTCGACTGGTGGACCCAGCTCTACGACAGCCCGGCGGCCGGCGTGTTCAAGCTGGTCATCACCGAGGTGCGCAACTTCCCGGAGATCGCCGATTTCTACCTGCGCGAGGTGGTCGAGCCGGCACACCAACTGCTCGGCATGGTGCTGCAGCGCGGCATCGCGGCCGGCGAGTTCCGCGCGGTGCCGCTGGACCATGCCGTGCACTCGCTGGTGCTGCCGCTGATCATGATCTGCCTGCACCGCCACTCGCTGGGTGCCTGCCAGGTGAACTGGCACCTCGAAGGCCGCGAGTTCATCGGCCAGCACATCCAGCTGGTGCTGGCTGGGCTGCAGATCCCGCCGGGCAGCACCGCGCCCGCGCCACAGCCGCCGGTCGCGGCCTGAGGCCCCCTGCCCCTGCGGCCCTGCTGCCCCCCGCCCCGCCCGACGCCCCCGCCCCAAACCCCCTACTGGCCCGCCACCCCGATGAAACGCTGGATCCGCTGGTTGCTGCCTGTCCTGGCCTTGTTGATCCTGGGCCTGCTCGGCCTGCGCCAGTTGCGCGGTGGCGCCCCCGCGGCGGCACCCGCTGGCGGCCCGGCAGCGGTGGCCGCCTCGGCCGCCAGTGCCGCCCAGCCGGTGCTGCAGCTGGCCGAGCAAGACCTGCTGCGCGCGCGCCGCACCGAGCTGGCACGCGGCATCGAGGTCTCGGGCACGCTGGAGGCGGTGGACAGCGCGCTGCTCAAGGCGCGTGTGGCCGGTGAACTGCAGAAGCTGGCCGTGCGCGAGGGCGACAGCGTCAAGGCCGGCCAGGTGCTGGCGCAGATCGACCCGACCGAGTTCGATTGGCGGCTGCGCCAGGCCGAGCAGCAGGCCGCCGCGGCCAAGGCCCAGCTCGACATCGCCCAGCGCCAGCTCAGCAACAACAAGGCCCTGGTGGCGCAAGGCTTCATCTCGCCCACGGCCCTGGAAACCTCGGTGTCCAACGAGGCGGCGGCGGTGGCCAACCTGGCCGCCGCCCAGGCGGCCGCCGAGCTGGCGCGCAAGGCCCGCGCCGATGCCACCCTCACCGCGCCGATCAGCGGCCTGGTGTCGCAGCGCCTGGCCCAGCCGGGCGAGCGCGTGCCGGTGGATGGCCGCATCCTCGAGATCGTCGACCTGTCCGCGCTGGAGCTCGAGGCGGCCATCGCGCCGCAGGACGTGCCGGGGCTGCGCGTCGGCGCGCGGGCCCAGCTGATGGTGGAAGGCGGCAGCACGCCGCTGGCCGCCACCGTGGTGCGCATCAACCCCACGGCCGTGGCTGGCGCGCGCACCGTGCCGGCCTACCTGCGCCTGGCCGGCCCGGCGGCGGGCGACAGCGGCCTGCGCAGCGGCCTGTTCGCACGCGGCTGGATCGAGCTGGAGCGCCGCACGGCCCTGGCCGTTCCGCTATCGGCGATCCGCAACGACCAGGCCCGGCCCTACGCCATCGTGCTGGCCGACGGCCGCGCCGAGCACCGGCCGCTCACGCTGGGCCTGCGCGGCCGCGTGGACGGCAGCGAATGGGTGGAGGTGAGCGCCGGCCTGGCCGAGGGCGACCGCGTGCTGGCCGCCAGCGCCGGTCTGGTGACGGCGGGCGTGCGGCTGCGCCTGCCCGCGGCCCGGCCGGATGCCGCCGCCACGGCGCCCGCATCCGCCGCCTCGGCGGCGCGCTGACACCGGGCCCGCGCCATGTGGTTCACCCGCGTCTCGATCGCCAACCCGGTGATGGCCGTGATGGTCATGCTGGCCTTCGTCGTGCTGGGCCTGGTGGGCTACCAGCGCCTGAAGGTCGACCAGTTCCCCGAGGTCGACTTTCCCACCGTGGTGGTGCAGGTCGACTACCCCGGCGCCTCGCCAGAGATCGTCGAGCAGGAGGTGACCAAGAAGGTCGAGGAATCGGTCAACACCATCGCCGGCATCAACCAGTTGTTCTCGCGCAGCTACGAGGGCACCTCGGTGGTCATCGTGCAGTTCAACCTCGACGTCGAGGGCCGCCGCGCGGCCGACGACGTGCGCGAGAAGCTGGCCATCGTGAAGGCCAGCTTCCGCGACGAGGTGAAAGAGCCGCGCGTCTCGCGCTTCGACCCCGCCTCGCGGCCGATCTTCTCGCTGGCTCTGACCTCGCCCGACGGCAGCCGCAGCGTGCAGGAGCTCACCACCTTTGCCGACCAGGTGCTGCGCAAGCGCATCGAGAACGTGCGCGGCGTGGGCGCCGTGGCCCTGGTGGGCGGCGTCAAGCGCGAGCTCAATGTCTACCTGCGGCCGCAGGCCATGGAAGGCTTCGGCGTGGGCATCGACGCGCTGGCCGGCGCGCTGCGCAGCGAGAACCAGACGCTGCCGGCCGGCAGCCTGCGCTCGGCCGAGAGCGAACGCATCGTGCAGATCGAGGGCCGCGTGGGCCAGCCCGAGGATCTGGCCAAGATCATCGTCGCGCGCCGCAACGGCCAGCCGGTGCGCCTGGGCCAGGTGGCCCAGGTGGTCGACGGCCCCGAGGAGATCGAGACCCTGGCGCTCTACAACGGTCAGCGCACCATCGCGCTGGAGGTGCAGAAGAGCCAGGGCGAGAACACCATTCAGGTCGTCGACGGCCTGCTCAAGACGCTGGACGCGGTGCAGCCGCAGCTGCCCAGGGGCATGGCCGTGGAGGTGGTGCGCGACGGCTCGCGGCCCATCCGCGTGTCGGTGGCCAATGTCAAGCGCACGCTGATCGAGGGCGCGCTGCTCACCGTGGCCATCGTGTTCCTGTTCCTCAACAGCTGGCGCTCCACCGTCATCACCGGGCGGACGCTGCCGATCG
>CAYPDO010000642.1:0-2992 GCA_964409495.1 uncultured Bordetella sp. | reverse complement strand
GCCGCGGCCCAGGCCGCGGTGCATGCGCCGGCGGTGGCCATCCATGCCGGCGACGTGAGCTTTCGCATGACCGACTTTGCCGCGCGCAATGCCCAGCGCGCGGGTGTCGGCGATGCCATCCAGTTCAAGACCGCCGATGCGCTGCAGCGCCCGCCGCCTGCCGAGGCCGGGCTGCTGGTGTTCAACCCGCCCTATGGCGAGCGCATCGAGGCCAAGGGCTCGCGCGGAGAGCGTGGGGCCGAGCGCGCCATGCGCGAAGGCTTCGCCGAGGCCCCGGCGGGTGGCGCCGACGGCGACAAGGACGCCGCCGGCGCCGCTTTCTTCAGCGGCCTGGCGGCGCACTGGAAGCGCGCCTACGCCGGCTGGACGGCCTGGGTGCTCAGCCCCGACATGAAGCTGCCCCAGGCCCTGCGCCTGAAGGAGGCCCGCCGCGTGCCGATGTGGAACGGCCCGATCGAGTGCCGGCTGTTCCGCTTCGACCTGGTGGCCGGCTCGGCCCGCGAACCGCGGGCCGAGTAGGCCGGGGTCAGGGCTTCAGCAGGCCGCCCAGGCCACCCAGCAGGCCGGCCAGGTCGGCGCCGCCGCCGGCCGCATCGGGCAGCGCGCCGTTGGGCGTGAGCTTGTCCACCACCTGCGGCAGCAGTTGCGACAGCTGGCCGGCCAGCGCGCCGGGTTCCATGCCGATCTGACCGGCCAGTCGGCCCAGCAGATCACCACCCAGCGCGCCCTGCAGCTGCTCGGCCGACACCGGCAGGTTCGCGCCGGTGCCGATCCACGACTGCACCACATCGCCCAGGCCACCTTGCTGCAGCTGCTGCACCAGGCCGCCCAGGCCGCCCACCGGGCCGCCATTGGCCAGCAGGCCCGTCACCAGCTGCAGCAGATCGGGCGCGCCGCCCTGGCCGCCCTGGCCCTGCAGCGCGCCCAGCGCGCCGCCCACCATCGAATCGAGCAATCCCATGCCTGTACTCCCTGCCTTGCCGGCAACGTCTGCACCGCACGCCCGGACGCCGGGCGGCTGTCCGGCATTGTGGCGGGCGTCGATGACGGCGGCGCGCTGCAGCGGGCGCCCGGTCGGCACGATCCGGGCTCAGGCCGTGGCGCGCGCGGCCGGGCGCTGCACGCGCCACAGCCACAGCAGGGCGGCGCCCATCAGCGCCAGCGGCAGCAGCGCGCCCAGGTTCATCGCCCGCCAGCCGCCGGTGGTGACGATCACGCCCGAGGCGAACGAGGTCAGCGTCATCGTGGTGTAGACGCAGAAGTCCAGCGCCGCCTGCGCGCGGGTCTTCTCCTCGGGCCGCCAGGCCTCGGTGGCCAGCGTGGTGCCGCCGATGTACAGGAAGTTCCAGCCCAGGCCCAGCACCATCAGCGCGCCCAGGAAGTGCATCACCTCGTTGCCGGCCAGCGCAAAGGCCACGCAGGCCAGGTTGAGCAGCAGGCCCAGCGCCATGATCGGGCCCACGCCAAAGCGCTGGATCAGCCGCCCGGTGACGAAGCTGGGCACGAACATCGCCAGCACATGCCACTCCAGCACCAGGGCCGCGGCCGAGAACGGGTGGCTGCACTGCGCCATGGCGATCGGCGTGGCGGCCATCAGCAGGTTCATCACGCCGTAGCCGATGGCGCAGGCCGCCGCGGCGATGATGAACAGCGGCTGGCGCAGGATCTCGCCCAGCGGCCGGCCCTGCGGTGCGCCGCTGCCCTGGCCCGGCAGCGGCGGGAAGTGGATGAAGCTCATCACCAGCAGGCTCAGCGCGGCCACGCCGGCCAGCACCAGGTAGGCGCCGGCAAAGGGCACGCCGGCCAGCAGATCGCGGCTGGCGGTGGCCAGGTTGGGCCCCACCACGGCGCCCAGGATGCCGGCCGCCAGCACCCACGAGATCGCGCGCTCCTTGGCCGCCGCGGGCACCAGTTCCACCGCGGCAAAGCGGTACAGCGCGCCGTTGGCGTTGTAGAAGCCGGCCAGCAGTGTGGCGGCGCACAGCAGCCAGAAGCTGCCGCGTGCGGCCGCCCAGGCGCACGGCGCGGCGCTGGCCATGGCCACCAGCAGGCCCAGCTGGAAACTGCGCTGCCGCCCCCAGCGCCGCTGCACCCGCGCCACGATGCCGGTGGCCAGTGCGCCGCCGGCCACATAGCCGGTGATCGGCAGCGTGGCCATCCAGCCCTGTGGCGCCAGCGCCAGGCCCACCAGGCCGTTGATGGCGATGAAGGTCACGTTGTTGACCATCAGCAGGCCCTGGCAGATCACCAGCAGCGCCAGCGCGCGATTCATCGGGAGGGTCTCATGTGGGCAGAGCGTTGGGGGCAAGGGGCGTGTGACGGGAGCGGGAGCGGGAGCGGCGGCGGGCCGCTCAGCCGCGCTGCGCCAGCGCCGCGATCACGGCCAGCGCGGCCAGCGGTGCGGTGTCGGCGCGCAGCACGCGCGGGCCCAGCGACACTGGCGCGAAGCCGGCGCGCGCCGCAGCCTGCTGCTCGGCGGGGCTGAGGCCGCCCTCGGGGCCGCTCAGCAGCACCCAGTGCGTGCCGGGCGCGGCGGCATCCACCCGTGCGCGCAGCGGCGGCGCGGCCGGGTGCAGGCTCAGCTGCAGGCCGCAGGCGCCGGGCCCGGCAGCGGCCAGCGCACCGGGCAGCCAGGCGGCCAGGGTCTGCGGCGCGGCGACCGGCGGCACGCGGTTGCGCCCGCTCTGCTCGCAGGCCGACACCGCCACGGCCTGCCAGTGCGCCGCCTTGCGCTCGGCGCGCTCACCGGCCACGCGCAGCACCGAGCGCTCGGTCACCAGCGGCACGATGGCGGCGGCGCCCAGCTCGGTGGCCTTCTCGATCAGCGTGTCCATGCGCTCGTTGGCCGGCATGCCGGGCGCCAGCGTCACCGGCTGCGGCAGCTCGAGCTCATGCGCCTCATGGGCGATGGTGCGGGCGGTGACCTCGCGCCGGCCCATCGCCAGCACCTCGGCCTGCCACTGCCCGCCGTGGCCATCGAACAGGGTCAGCG
>CAYPDO010000641.1:0-2996 GCA_964409495.1 uncultured Bordetella sp. | reverse complement strand
ATCGACCTGGGCGCCGGCAACTGCGCCAAGGCGGCCGCGCTGTTTGCGCCGCTGCAGGTGGCGCGCTACCTGGCGCTGGACATCTCGGTGGATTTCCTGCGCGAGGCGCTGGCCGAGCTGCAGCGGCGCTTTCCGGCCGTGCAGCTGCAGGGCGTGGGCCTGGATTTTTCGGCCCGGCTGGCGCTGCCGCCCGGCCTGGTGAGCGGACCGGCGCTGGTGTTCTACCCCGGCTCGAGCATCGGCAACTTCGATCCCGATGCGGCGCTGCGCCTGCTGCGCGAGGCCCGCGCGCTGGCCGCAGGCGGCGCGCTGCTGGTCGGCGTGGACCTGGTGAAGGACACGCGCGTGCTGCAGGCCGCCTACGACGACGGGCTGGGCGTCACCGCGGCCTTCAACCTGAACATCCTGCGCCGCCTGAACCGGCTGCTGGGCAGCGATTTCGACCCGGCCGACTGGCAGCACGTGGCGCTGTACAACGCGCAGCAGGCGCGCATCGAGATGCACCTGCAGGCGCGCCGCGCGCTGGCCGTGCGCTGGCCCGGCGGCGAGCGCCAGTTCGCGGCCGGCGAGCGCATCCACACCGAGAACTCCTGCAAGTGGACGCCGCCGGGCTTTGCCGCGCTGCTGCGCGATGCCGGCTTCGACACGGTGCAACACTGGACCGACGAGCGCGGCTGGTTCGGCGTGTTCCTGGCGGCCTGACGCGCCGGCGCCGTGGCCGGCTCAGCCTGGCGCCGGTGCGCAGCTGCGCAGGCCGGCCGGCACGTCCGTGCGCTGCGCCGCGAAGAAGTTCCGGTAGCGCGGGTGGCGCATGCGCGGCTGGCTCATGTGGCTGCCGCCGCGCAGCACCCGGCGCTGCGGGCCGAACCAGGGCGCCGAGTAGTCGCGGTAGGGATGGGCGACGAAGCCGGGATAGGGTTGGAAGTCGCTGGCCGTCCACTCCCACACCGCGCCCCAGTGGAAATCAGCGCCCAGGCTGCAGGCGGCGTGCTCCCACTCGGCCTCGCTGGGCAGGCGGCGGCCGGCCCAGCGGCACCAGGCCTCGGCCTCGTGGGCGCTGAGGTGGCAGGCCGGCTCGTCGGCGTCCAGCGCCTGCCAACGGCCGTGGCGCCACTGCTGCCAGACGCTGGCGCCCGCCTGGTGCCGGCGGCGCAGGTAGGCGGGGGTGTCGCGGTCGCGCGTGCACTGCCAGCGCCAGCCGGCGGCGCTCCACCACTGCGGCTGCTGGTAGCCGCCGGCGTCGGCGAAGGCCAGGTACTCGGCCCAGCTGAGCACGCGGCTGTCGATCTGCGTGGCGGCCAGGGCCACCGGGTGGGCACCGAGCTCGTTGTCGAAAACGAAGCCCTGGCCCTCGGCCATCGCGCTGCCCAGCGTGTGCTGCGCCGCGGCCAGCGGCAGCGCCTGGCGCGGCCCGCGCAAGGGCTCGGGCAGCCAGCGTGCCGCGTGAGCGGCCTGCGGCCCCTCGGGCAGGCCCAGGGCCTGGGCCATGTACAGCGCGGCCTCGTGGTGCATGTCTTCATGGAACAGCACCAGGCGGTGGAAGTACAGGCTGCGGTCGTCGTCGGCGCAGCGCGCCAGCAGGGCCAGGCTTTCGTCGAGCCCGCGGGCCAGCTCGCGGCCGGTGTCGGACAGGCTGGGCAGGGGCAGCTGCCAGCGGCTGTCATGCGGCACCAGGCTGGAGTGGTAGCAGGCGTCGGCACCAGCCTGGGCCGGTGGCAGGCGTGGCAGATCGGGGTCGGCGTCCCAGCCGGCATCGCGCTGGGTGAAGCGGCCCAGCCACCAGGTCTGGAACCAGCCGATGTGGCCCAGCTCCCACAGCGGCGGGTTGAGCGTGTCGCGCAGCGGCACCTGCAGATCGGGCAGGGCGGCGTGGTAGCGCGCCAGCGTTGCCAGCGTGTCGGCGCGGCTGTCCAGCAGCGCCTGGCCCAGGGCCGCGGCCGGGGCGCTGCGCAGGGTCTGTGCGGGCGAGGATGGCTGGGTCATCGGGCTAAGCTTGGCAGATGCAGCGCCCCCGCATCGTGATCGTGACCCCGGCCCTGGCCGACGCCAACAACGGCAACTGGCAGACCGCCAGGCGCTGGGCGGCGATGCTGCGCGCCGATTATGGGGTGCGGGTGCTGAGCCGCTGGAGCGCCGACGCGGCGGCCGACGAGGTGCTGATGCTGGCCCTGCATGCCCGACGCTCGGCCGAGTCGGTGGCCGCCTGGCGCGCCCAGCGTCCGGCAGCGCCGCTGGTGCTGGTGATGACCGGCACCGACCTGTACCGCGACATCGCCACCGATGCCGCGGCGCAACGCTCGCTGGCCCTGGCCGACCGGCTGGTGGTGCTGAACACCCGCGGCGCGCAGGCCCTGCCGGCCGAGCTGCGCGCCAAGGCCCGGGTGGTGCTGCAGAGCACGCCGGCGCGGCGCCCGCAGGCCGACAAGACCACGCGCCACCTGCGCGCGCTGGCGGTGGGCCATCTGCGCGCCGAGAAGGCGCCGCAGACCCTGTGGGCCGCGGCGGCGCGCCTGGCGCAGCGCGGTGACATCCTGATCGACCAGCTGGGCGCCGCGCTCGACCCGGCCTTGGGTGAGCAGGCCAGCCGGCTGGCGCAGCAGCTGCCGCGGTTCCGCTGGCTGGCGGCGGTGCCGCACGCCCAGGCCCGGCGCCGCATCCAGGCCGCGCATGTGCTGGTGCACACCAGTGCCATGGAGGGGGGCGCGCATGTGGTCACCGAGGCCATCACCAGCGGCACGCCGGTGCTGGCCTCGCGCATCGACGGCAACCTGGGCCTGCTGGGGGACGACTATGCGGGCTGCTTCGACCCCGGCGACGACGCGGCGCTGGCGGCCCTGCTGGTCCGCGCCCGCGACGAAGCCGCAATGCTGCCGGCACTGGCCGCGCAGTGCGCGGCGCGGGCACCGCTGTTTGCCCCCCGTCGCGAGCACCAGCGCCTGCTGCAGCTGCTGGCCGAACTGGGCCTGCCGCCCACCCGCACCCCTCTGGAGACCCTG